>NZ_JAYSFE010000077.1:1246-23195 GCF_041913585.1 Allostella sp. | reverse complement strand
TTCCGGAGGACCGATGTCTCGACCCGATCTCATCCTGCGCGGCGGCGCGGTCATCGACGGCAGCGGCCAGCCGCGGCGCGCGGCCGACGTCGCCGTCGCCGGCGACCGCATCGTCGCCGTCGGCGACCTCGGCGCCATGGCGGCCGCGGGCGAGGTCGACTGCGCCGGCCTCGTCGTCGCCCCCGGCTTCATCGACGTGCACACCCACGACGACCGGTACCTCCTGGAGGAGCCGCTGGTTCCGGCCAAGGCGAGCCAGGGCGTGACGACCGTGGTGGTCGGCAATTGCGGCTCCTCGCTCGCCCCCTACACCCGGCCCGACCTGCCGAAGCAGGCGTCCGCCATGCTCGACGACCCGCGCTGGCGCTTCCCGACCGCCGGCCAGTATTTCGAGGCGCTCGACGCCGGCCGGCCGGCGATCAACGCCGCCGTCCTGGTCGGCCACCGCTCGCTGCGCTTCAACTGCATGGACGACCTGGAACGGCCGGCGAGTGCCGCCGAGATCACCCTGATGCGCAGCCAGCTCCGCGAGGCGCTCGACGCCGGCGCCATCGGCATCTCGACCGGGCTCTTCTATCCCGGGGCGCAGCAGGCGACCAAGGAGGAGGTGGCGGAGATCGCATCGGAGATGCGGGCCGACGACGGCATCTACACCGCCCACATCCGCGACGAGGGCGACCGGCTGCTGGAATCGATCGAGGAGGCGGCCGAGATCGGCCGCATGGCCGGCGTGCAGGTCATCCTGTCCCACCACAAGGCGGCGGGCCGCGCCAATTTCGGCAAGACCGCCCAGTCCCTGCCGCTGATCGAGAAGCTGCGCCGGACCCAGCGCATCGGCTTCGACGTCTATCCCTACGTCGCCTCCTCGACGGCGCTGCTGCCCGGCATCGTCGACCGCGCCGAGCGCGTCCACATCACCTGGTGCAAGGGCCGGCCGGAGTTCGCCAACCGCGACCTCGACGAGGTCGCCCGCGAACTGGGCGGCCTGTCGCGCGCCGAGACGGCGAGGGCGGTGATCCCGGCCGGCGCCATCTACTTCACCATGGACGAGGCGGACGTGACCCGCGTCGTCTCTCACCCGCAGTCGATGATCGGCTCGGACGGAGTGCCGTGGGACAGCTTCCCGCACCCGCGCCTTTGGGGCACGTTCCCGCGCGTGCTCGGCCGCTATGCCCGCGACCAGGGCCTGATGTCGCTGGAGCAGGCGGTGCACAAGATGACGGGGCTGCCGGCCGCCGAGTTCGGCTTCAGGGACCGCGGCCTGGTGCGCGAAGGCGCCTTCGCCGACCTCGTCCTCTTCGACGCCGGCCGGATCTCGGACCGCGCCACCTTCGAGACGCCGAAGCAGCCGGCCGCCGGCATCGCCCGGGTCCTCGTCAACGGCGAGACGGTGTGGCAGGACGGCGCCTCGACCGGCGCCCGACCGGGACGCGCCCTGCGCCGGCAGACCGGCACGACGCGGGGTCGGGCCGGGTGAGGCGCGCTCGCCGGTGCCGCAGCCGGGTCCGGCCCGGCACCGGCAGGCGGCGCGCCCGGAGAGGAAGGAATCCGCCGGCGCGCAGTGCCGACGAGGGGTCGCCGCCGGATCGAAACGGACGCAACAGAATTGCGCGCGGCACTATTTCGCGCTGACGCCGGCCTGGACTATGGTGACTGTCGTCGATGGAGGTCGATGCGCATCATGGCCTTGACCGCAACGTCCGTCACTCGAACGCGCAAGAGACTTCTGACGATCGTCGTCATCGCCATGCTCGGCTGCGCCGGCGCGCCGACTGCGGCGCGGGCGTTCGAACCCTTCTTCCCGACCGAACCGGCGGAAGAACCGACGATCAGCCTGTGGAAGCGGGCGATCTACAAGACGATCACCAACGAAACGATGGCGAACATTGCCGACGTCGCCCTGTTCGCCGTGTTCTTCGGCGCGACGGCGAGCACCGCCGCCGGCTTCCTCGCCGTCAATCTGGCGACCCACACGACCGTCTACTACGGCCATGAGGTGGCGTGGAACTACCTCGGGCCCGAGGTGACGGACGAGAACCAGTTGAGCATCGCCACCCAGAAGACCGTCACCTACCGGATCGCCAGCGCCGCGCGGCACTTCGCGCTCGGCAGTGCGCTTGGAACGGGCGAGGCGGCGGCTTCGCTCGCCTACACCGTCGCGGCCGAACTGGTGGACGCCACGGTCTATTTCACCAACGAGACCCTGTGGTGGATGTTCGGACCGCCCGCGGTTCGATGAATTCTCCGCGCGGCGACGAGCGGCCCTTCCGGTTGCGACTGCGGAAGGGCCGCCGCCGGTCCTAGTTCTGCAGCATCGCCGCCTTGAACTGGGAAATGCTGTAGCGGATCATCGTCGGGTAGTTGCCGGCCGGCCCGGACGGCGGCGACAGGGTGTCGGCGTACATCCGCGGCCCGACCACCGCACCGCCCTCCTTCAGCTTCGCGGCCAGCGCCGGATCGTTCAGCGTCTTGAGGAAGAGCGCCTTGGTCTTCGTGCCGCGAACCTGCGCCAGGATGACCGGAAGGTTCTCGGCCTTGACGTCCTCGTCGTTGCCCGCCCCCTGGGCCTCGATGAGCCGGAAGCCGAAGCGCTGGGCCATGTACCCGAAATCGTCATGGGTGGTGATGGCGCGCCGCTTGTCGGCCGGGACGGCCGCGATCTCGGCCTTGCCCCAGGCCACCAGTTCCGCGAACTGCGCCTTCACGCCGGCGGCATTGGCCTTGTAGAAGGCGGCGTTCGCCGGGTCCGCCTTGGCCAGGGCCGCGGCGATGTTGCCGACATAGGTCTGCATCCGGACCGGATCGTTCCAGAGATGCGGATCCGCCTCCTTCTTGCCGCCGTGCGCATGCGCCGGGCCGCCGCCGTGGCTGTGCGAGCCGGCCGCGACCATGATCGGCTTGATGCCGCGGGTGACGGTGGCGACCCGGCCCTTGTACTTCGCCTTGCGGCGAATGTCGGCCAGCCACTCCTCGAAGCCCAGCCCGTGGACGAGGAACAGGCGGGCGCCCGCCAGCGTCGCCACTTCGGCCGGCCCCGGGGTCCATTCGTGCGCATCGGCCCCGGGCGGCACGAGGACGGCGAGGTCGATCCGGTCGCCGCCCACCATCTTCGTCACGTCCCCCAGGATGCTGAAGGACGCGACCACCTTCATCGGCCCGCCGCCCTGCGCCGACGCTGCCGTCGGCAAGGCGAACGCCACCAGCAACCCGGCCACGGCCGTCAGCCATCGGATCGGTCTCATCTCTGCCCCCTCTCCCTTCTCGTGGAAGTGTCGCGCGATACCGCGGGTTCAGCCGGGATTGGCGAACCGTCCCTGGACCATCTTCTGACCCGGCATGGTCAGGAAGATCACCATCTTGGCGCCCTTGCCCGCGGCGAATGCCCCCGTCGCCTTGAGGACGTTCGGCGCCGCCGGCGCGAGATCCACCGTCGCCGTCTTGCCGCTGGCCTGGATCGTCGCCCGCGCCTTGGCGCCGGCCGTGTCGGCGACGCGCATCTTGCCGTCGAAGAGATAGACGACGATCTCGCCGTCCCGGGCGACGACCTCGGCGTGGAACGGTCCGATGTCCTCGACGACGCCACCGTTCGGTCCTGAGATATGGCCGCCGCCCGCCGCATGCTGGGCATGTGCCGGCGAAAGAGCCAGGGCCGCGAACGAGATCGCGGCGAACGAGACGAATGCCAGCAGACGAATGCGCATGTGCGGCCCTCCTCCGGTATGCGTGCGGGTCAGTAGGCTTCCAGCGGGGCGGCGCCGCTCGCCGGAGCGGCCGCGGGCGACGTCAGCCGCTCGATCGCGCCGCGTCCGTAGCGGAGGAACAGGGTCGGCGTCAGGACCGCGTCGAGGATCGTGGCGCTGATGAGCCCGCCGAAGATCACGAGCGCGACCGGCGAGAGGATCTCCCGGCCGGGGGTATCGGCATCGACGATCAGCGGCAGCAGCGCGAAGCCCGCAGCCGACGCCGTCATCAGGACCGGCGTCATGCGCTCCAGGCTGCCGCGGATGACGAGGCCCGGCCCGAACCGCTCGCCCTCGTGCAGGATCAGGTTGATGTAGTGGCTGACCTTGAGGATCCCGTTGCGCGCGGCGATGCCCGTCAGGGTGATGAAGCCGATCATGCTCGCCACCGAGAGCGGCTGGCCGGCCAGGACGAGCGCGAGCACGCCGCCCACCAGGGCGAACGGAACGCAGGCCATGATGATGAGCGTCAGCGCCAGCGAGCGGTAGCGGGTGTAGAGGACGATGAAGATGAGCGTCAGCGACACGCAGCTCAGCAGCGCGATCCGCTGCGTCGCCTCTTCCTGGGCGCGGAAGGCACCCTCGAGGCTGGTGAAGTAGCCGGGCGGCATCCGCACCTGTTCGAGGGCCCGGCGGACGTCGGCGATGATGCGGGTCATGCTCGAGCCGTCGGAGTTGGCGACGACGACGATCCGCCGCCGCCCGTTCTCCCGCAGGACCTGGTTGGGGCCGTCGGTGTCCTCGACGGTCGCGACGTGCGACAGCGGGATGCGGCCCGCCGGGGTCTCGATCAGCAGCGCGTCGAGCCCCTCGCTGGTGCGGTTGTCGTCGGCCAGCCGCAGCACGACGTCGTAGCGCCGCGTACCGTCGATGACCTGCGACACGATCCGGCCGTTCGCCAGATGCTCCAGGGAGCGCGTGATGTCCGCCGGGGTGATGCCGTAGAGCAGCGCGCGCTCCGGGTCGGCGACGACCCGCACCTGCGGCACGCGCGTCACGCGCTCGACCCCGAGGTCGACGATGCCGGGGATCTTGGCCAGTTCCAGGCGCACGCGCTCGGCCACCGCCGCGATCGTCTCGAGATCGTCGCCGAACACCTTGACCGCGATCTGCGCCCGGATGCCCGACTGCATGTGGTCGAGCCGGTGGGAGATCGGCTGGCCGATCAGCAGAGTGGCGGGAAGCACGGCGAGCTTTTCGCGGATCGCCGCCTGGACCGCCTGGCGATCGCGATCCGAGGGCTTCAGGTCGACGTCGATCTCGGCCGCATGCACGCCTTCCGCATGCTCGTCCAGTTCCGCCCGCCCGACCCGCCGTCCGACCGTGACCACCTCGGGAATCTCGAGCAGCAGGCGCTCCGCCAGCAGGCCGAGGCGGTTGGATTCGCGCAGCGAGATGCCGGGGTTGAAGTTCAGCGCCATGGTGAGCGTGCCCTCGTTGAAGGGCGGCATGAAGCTGCGCGGCAGGCTGGCGAGCCCGACGACCGAAACCAGCACCAGGGCGGCGGCGCCGGCCCAGATCATCGCGGCGCGCGGAAAAGCCCAGCGCAGGAGCCGGGCATTGAGGACCTTGAGGCGGGTGACGAGCCAGGAATCGCCATGGCCGAGGCGCTTCAGCCCGGGCAGCATGTAGTAGGAGAGCACCGGGATGACCGTGACCGCGGTGACGAGGCTGGCCAGGATCGCGACGATGTAGGCGACGCCCAGGGGGCGGAACAGCCGGCCTTCGAGACCGGTCAGCGCGAACAGCGGAACGAACACCAGCACGATGATCATCGTCGCGTAGAAGATGCCCGACCGGACCTCCTGCGAGGCGGCGATGACGACATCCATCACCGGCCTCGGGTCCGGCAGCAGCCGGTTCTCGCGCAGCCGCCGGAAGATGTTCTCGACGTCGACCACGGCATCGTCGACCAGTTCGCCGATGGCGATCGCGATGCCGCCGATCGTCATCGTGTTGATCGACAGCCCGAGGATCTCGAAGACGATGATGGTGATGAGGATCGAGATCGGGATCGCCGTCAGCGAGATGATCGTCGTGCGCACGTTCAGGAGGAAGAGAAACAGGATGACCGACACGACGATCACCGCGTCGACGAGCACGCTCTTCAGATTGCCGATCGACGCCTCGATGAAATGCGACTGCTTGAACAGGTAGTTGTCGACCTTCACGCCGCGCGGCATCGAGCGCGCGAGATCGGCCATCGCCGCTTCGATCTGACGGGTGAGCTCGATCGTGTTCGCCGCCGGCTGCTTCTGCACCGTCAGGATCACGGCCGGTTCGCCCATGTAGCCGGCATCGCCCCGCTTGGCGTGCGGCGCATAGTCGACGGTCGCCACCTGCCGCAGCAGCACCGGCCGTCCGGCGCGGTGGTCGACGACGAGGTCGCGAAGCACGTCGAGGCTGAGCGTCCGTCCGATGTTGCGGATGATGAACTCGCGGCCGCGCTGATCGATGAAGCCGCCGCCCGAGTTGGCGCTGAAATCGGCGATCGCGCGCTCGATGTTCTCCTTGGTCACGCCGTAGGCGGCGAGGTCGCCCGGCTTCGGCGTGACCCGGAACTGCCGCACCTCGCCGCCGATCGGGATGACCTGGGCGATGCCCGGGATCGAGAGGATGCGGGGCCGCACGACCCAGTCGCCGATGTCCCGCAGGTCCATCGGCGAGATGCCGTCGCCCGACAGCGCGATCAGCATGATCTCGCCCATGATCGAGGTGATCGGCATCATCTGCGGCTGCGCCGTCGGCGGCAGCCGGTCGCGGGCAATCGACAGGCGCTCGGCCACCTGCTGGCGGCTGAGATAGACGTTGCTGTTCCAGTCGAACTCGACATAGACGATCGACAGCCCGACCGCCGAGGCGGACCGCACGCGGGTCACCCCCGGAGTGCCGGCGATCGAGATCTCGATCGGGAAGGTGACGATGCGTTCGACCTCTTCCGGCGACAGCCCGCCGGCCTCGGTCATCACCACGACGCTGGTCTTGTTGAGGTCGGGAAAGACGTCGACCGGGATGCGGTTGAGCGAGACGCCGCCATAGATGATCAGCAGGCTGGCGACCACCAGGACCAGGGCGCGCGCCCGGAGGCTGCCGCGGATCAGGAGGTTGAACATCCGCCCGGCCCCCCGCCCCGACGCCGCCTAGCGGATCTGGTTCAGGAGATCGGCGCCGACCACGACGACCCGGCGGTCGTCGGGCAGGCCGTCGACGACCGCGACGCTGCGCCCGTCGATCGGCTCCACCCGGACGATGAGGGGGACGAAGCGTTCCGCCGCAGCATGCTGCCACACCACGCTCTGCCCGGCGGGGTTCCGAACGACCGCGGCGGGCGGCAGGATGATTCCGGAGTGCCGCTCCCGCGTCTCGACGAGCACCGAGACCGGGGTGCCGATCGGCAGCATGACCGGTTCCCGGACATGAAACAGGAGCGGAATGGCCTGCTGGTTCAGCTTCGGCCCGTGGCCGATGTAGGACAGGGGAAAGACCCGGCCGTCGCTGGCGACGGCGGAGCCGCCGGCGATGCCGTTCAGGATCGCCGGATCGTAGGCGGCGGCCTCGACCCAGATCCGCTTCGGGTCGACGATCTCGTAGAGCGTGTCCCGGGCCTCGACGATCTGCCCGGCGACGACGTTGGCGACCGCGACGACGCCGTCGGTCGGCGCGCGCAGCGGGATGCGCAGCGCCTCGCGATCGAGCAGGACGCGGTTCATGGTCGCACGCCGGCGACTGAGCGCCTCGATCTCGGCGGCGACGAGGCCGGCCGGGACGCGATCGAGGCCGGCGTCGCCGGAGGCTCCGTTGCCGTTCGCCGACGTCGCGTCCTCCGCCCGCCGCTGCAGGATTCCGAGTTCCCGGTCGATCAGGGAGATCTGCTGCTGGATGTTGCCGCGGTCGAGCGGGTTGATGACCGGCGTGATGGTCGCCAGGACCTGGCCGCGGGAGACCGGCTGCCCGACGCGCGGCAGCCCGTCGGCGGTGAGTTCGATTCGTCCGACGAGCGAACTCTGCACCGTCCCGCTCGCCGCCGGATCGCCGACCACGCGACCGACCAGCCGGGTCGACCGGGTCGCCTCGCCGACATGGGTGAGCGCGGTCCGGATTCCCAGGATGAACTGGGCCTGCTTCGGAACGAACAGCGACCCGTCGGAGAGGCGGCGCGGGCTGTTGGGCGGCAGCACCGAGGATTCCAGTTCCTCGCGCGACACGCCCGCCTCGCCTTCGCCGTGGCCGGGATGGGCGTCGGCGGGCAGAGCGGTCGCGAGAATTCCGAACGCACCGAGGGCCGCCACCGACGCGGCGGCGCGGCCGCGCCGCCGCGCCCGGCCGAAACCGCCGAGAAAGGCCCCGAGCGCCAGCAGCCACGGCCCGGGATGCAGCACCGAGCCGAACAACCCGCTGCCCGCCGCCACCGCGGCGGCGCTCGGGATGTCGAGCATCCCGCCGAGCAGGTCGTCCTTGCCGTCATGGGCGATCTGCAAGGTTACCGCGATCTGCGGGGCGAGGGGACGCGTCCCGACCGCGCCCACATAGACCCCGCCGCCGCGCTCGGCGACCGGAACCTCGCGGTCGTCGAACATCAGGATCAATTGTGCGCCGTGGATGGGTTCGTTGCCGATGTAGCGGGTGAGGTAGAGCAGGATCTGCTCGCCCTCGAGGACCCCGACCAGTTCGAAGTCCGCGCTGCTCGCCTCGACACGCGGCGGAATCGAGGGCGGTCGCTTCGCCGGCGGCGCGCTCGGCATGCCGAGGCCGGCGAAGGCGCCGATCCCCGCCAGGATGAGCAGGACACCGAGGAGGAACGCCCAGACGGCTCCCGCCGCGGACGCCGGCGGTGCCGCAGGGCCCCTCTGCGACGCGCTGGTGGCCGCGGCCGAAAGCGAGGGACCGCCCGACGTGTCCGCTTGACTGGAAGGGCCGTCGGACGACATCGCGCACCTAGCGGAGCAGCAGCAGTTTCAGCGAGTCCGACGAGACGCCGTAGTCGCCGAGAAACGGATAGGTGAACTTGAAGATGATGAGGACCACGGTCATCGTCACGACCGTGAGCATCAGGGACATGATGAGCGTCGAACCGAAGTCGGCACTCGCAAAGAATGCCGGAAAGACGATCGACACGATCGTCCCGACCAAGGCGGACAAGAGCAATATCGGGTTCAGCGCGCCCGCCCCGATCAGGATTCTCTTCGATCTCATGTCTCTGACTTTCATGAGATTGTCGAGGGATAGCTGGTATACGGTCCGTTCCTTTTCGGTATACGGCTCCATCGCCATGTAGACGGAGAAGAGGTCGTCGAGCGCCGAGTCCGTGGCCGGATGTCCCGTGCCGAGGTGCAGGATCTTCCACTCGTCGTCGACGACGCTGCGGACATAGTCCTTGATCTGCGCCCGGACGACGTTGCGGGTGTCCAGCGGGAACGCCGCCGCGAGATCGTGCATCGACAGCAGCGAGTCGACCTCCTCATCGACATAGACCCGGACGTCCTCGTACTTCTGATAGGCGCCGAACAGCAGCAGGCCGAGATAGCCCGCGAACACCGAGGACAGGAACGCGAACTTGAAGCCGCCGACGAGGCTGTTCCCCTGCAGTTCCGCCGGCGTGTAGTAGCCGTGGACGACCGTGGCGGCGAAGATCGAGAGAAGCAGGCCGCCGCCGATCAGCAGGGACGTCGACAGCCACAAGGGCTCGTTCGCGATCCATTGGAAGAATGTCATTCCGGCGCACTCAGAACTTGAAGCCGTAGATCGCCATGGCGCCGACGGTATCGCTGCTGACGCCGGCGACCCGCTGGTTCTTCCATCCGACATAGAGGCCGAGGCCGAAGTCGAACGTGTATCCCGCCGAGACCTGGAACAGGCGGTCGTCGTCGGTCGAGGGCTCGTCGCCGCGGACCTTGATCCGACGGCCGGTGTAGGAGGTCGAGGCGGACCAGGGTCCGTACTCCAGCAGCAGGGAGCCGGTGAGATAGCGGGCGCTGGCATCGGCGCCCTCGAACTTCTGGAAGTCGGCGTATTCGACCATCGGCGTCAGCGTCAGTTCGTCCGCCAGTTCGATCGCGTACGCCAGGCCCGCGACGAAGCCCTTTTCGTCGAACCCCTCCGTCTCGCCGCGCTTCTGGTAGCGGTAGCCGACCGTATATTCGAGGCCGGGCGCGAACGGCATGTCCGCACCGTCGAGGCTGAGGGCGAAGGATTCCAGGGTCCGCGTATTGCTGACGCCGCCGTCGCGCTTGCGCAGACGGGCCGGCCGATCCGTGCGCGGATCGCCGAACCGCGGCCGCGACAGCGCCGAATTGCTGAGGGGCGTCGAATCCTGGAAATACACCGCGCCCGTGAGGGCATGCTCGCCCCACCCTTCGGGCGCGATCTTCAGGCTGCCGCCGATCCCGATCTTCTCGGTCAGTTCGTAGTCCTCGACGAAGTCCCGCCCGTAGATGTACGGGGCCTTGTCGTAGCCGAAGCTGAACTTGGGGTGGAACTTGCCGGCGAACAGGGAAAATGAGTCGTTCTCGTACTGGACGAGCAATTCGTCCAGCCAAAGCCCGTGGTCACCAAAGAAACGGTCGCCATCGGGTGCCTTTACCGGCTCGAGCTTGAATTTCGACCGGACGGAGAATTCTTCCGTGAGACCGAGCTCCACCCCAAATTCGGTCTTCGTGAAGGTGTCGCTGATCTCCTGGGACTTGTCCTTCGACCGGACCGTGTAGTCGCTCTGAATTCGCGTCTGGAATTCACCCTTGATCAGCGGGTACGTCTGCGCCAAAGCGCCGGATTGGGACGAGACGACCGCTGCGGCAACCACCAACCCCCATCGCATTTTCCCCCCTTGCCGGTCTGGAACAGGTGCGACCTCCGGTTGTCGCAGGATGCCCGAGAAGCGGCGCACGTGTCACGAAATCGTTGCATTGAGATCGGCACCTCGGAAAGTCTGTTCCAAGAGTTCCCAATGCACTGCGTCGTTGTCGCGATTACCTCTTAATATCATATCAAGATCAGCGAGTGCCCTGCCCGAGGACGGCGCGCGCTGCCGACGCGGCGACCAGGTCTTCTCGGTGCCGGAGATGGAGGGCGGCGGGGCGGAAATTTCCGTTGCCAGCCCGAAGACACGCATAACAGTGTTGAATGACTGGAGGCCATTCTGGGGAGGTCCGCTCATGCGATCCGATCACGCGCCGACGAACGATCCGCTCGACCGCCATGACACCGTCACCATCGCCCTTCACTGGATCACCGTCGGCCTGGTCGCTGCCATGTTCCTGCTGGCGCTCGTCCCGGGCGTGGTCAAGGGCTCGATCGCCCTGCACAAGAACATCGGCCTGCTCCTCCTCGTCGTCGTACCGCTGCGCCTCGTCTGGCGGCTGACGCTGGGCCGCCGGCTCGCCGGGCCCGCCGACGTGCCGAAGCTCCTCCGCCTCGGCGCGAAGGGAGCCCATGTCGCGCTCTATGCCCTGCTGCTCGGCACCGCCGCCCTCGGATGGCTCTATGTCGACGCCAAGGGCATGGAACTGCACCTGTTCGGCGTCGATGTCCCGAGCGTCGCCTACTACGACCGGGAACTGGCGATGGCCGTCTATGGCTGGAAGAAGCTGACGGCCTACACCCTGCTGGCCCTGATCTTCGCCCACGCCGCGGCCGCGATCGTCTACCACCACTGGCTCCGCGGCGACGGGGTGCTCGCTGCCATGCTGCCGGCGCGCCGGCGCCGGGTCGCGCCGGTGGCGGCTTCGGCCGCGCTGGCGGCCCTGCTCGCGGCGCCCGGGCCGGCCGAGGCCGCCTTCGATGTCGACGCCTATGCCAAGGCGATCGCCGCGTCCCTGGCCAAGGCCTGCCCGATGGCGAAGCCCGACGACGTCGCCGCGCACGAGGCGTGCCGGAAGGCGATGGGCCAGGGCGTCGAGGCTGGCATGCGCGACTATTCCTTCCTCTTCGGCGGCCAGCAGCAGGGGCTGTGGCTGAAGGAGAAGAAGACGACCGTCTTCCGCGGCGACCTCTTCCAGGACCTCTACATGTCGCTGTTCATGTTCACCGGCGAGGTTCGCGTCGAGACCGCACCCGACGGCAACAAGACGGTGGCCCTTCAGGCCTATTTCCGCAACGGCCTGCCGGCCGGCCTCTATCCCTACCCGTTCTGGCACAGCGACCCGAAGTGGGACGCCTACGAGAAGGCGAACCAGATCCGCCTCCGCCTGTCGCCGACGGGCAAGGTGCTGTTCGCCTATCGCGCCGACGTCGGGTCCGAGGCGAACCGGGGCCCCTACCAGGCGGTCAAGCGCCCGCCGTTCCTCGGCGAATGGATGTGGCCCGGATCGGACGGCATCGCGGAGCCGCGATCCACCCTCTTCTCCGCCTACTACAGCCCCGACAATCCCCAGCTGGCGGCGCTCGACGAGGCCTATCGGCGCATGGCGATCAGCTTCCGCAACGCCGACTGCACCGTCTGTCACGCCCCCGACGGCCACCGCAAGATGAACAAGCTGACGCTGCTGCAGACGCCGCTGCATGCGGCGGCGGCCATCGACGCGGTGATCGACGAGGTGCGGCTGAACAAGATGCCGGTCGACGACTACGAGGACCCGCGGCCGCTGCCGCCCAGGCTGCGGCAGGAACTGCTCGCCAATGGCGAGGCGTTCCGCGACCTGCTGCGCAAGGCGGACGCCTGGGAGGCGGCGAACGGCCGGCCGAAGGCGCGCCGGGTGGCGGCGAAGTAGCCGCGTCCGTCAGCGAGGCCCGCCGTTGCCGGCGGGCCTCAGTTCGTGGACGAGCCGGCGCTCGGTTTCGTCGAGCGGACGGTCGACCGCCACCGTGCGGAACTCAAGCGACGGCACCGGGCGCATCGTCACCTGGACGGCCGCCACCCGGAACTCGTCGGAGAGGGCCGCATCGAGGACCGACCGGGCGATCCAGCGATGGTAGGCGGCCGAGATGCCCGTCTGCTGCGCCTCGTGGCGGGCGATCGCCCGGCGCACGCGTTCGGCATCGTCCGCGGTCAGCCGTCGCTCCTGCTCGAACTCGTACCGGACATGGGAGAGGATCATCCCGCCGGTCTCGATCTTCGCCAGCCGGTAGCCGGCGAGTTCCATCAGCTCGAAGAAGACGCGCGTCCGTTCCGATTGCCGCTCCGGCAGATGGCCGCTCGGCACCGCCGGCAGGAACACCGAAGCCGCCGTGTCCCAGGCGGCGGCGGCGCCGTCCTTGAGGTCGGACCATCCGTCGCCGAGCACCCGCATCGAGGCGGCAAGGACGCCCTGGTCGGCAGCGGCCGCCGCCGGGGGCGGCGCGGAGGTGCCCTGCGCCGCGGCCGGCAGCCCCTGGACCAGCGCCGCGGCGACCAGGACACCGACCAGCGGGCGGATCGGCCGCCCGCCGCCGCCGGCGACCCGAGAGTCCCTCATATCGCACCTCCCAGGGAGAGCAGGGTTTCGCGCAGTTCGACGCGCGCGGCCGCGGGAAGCGGCACGATCCCGAGGCCGGCCAGGGTCCCGGTCGGCCCGATCGTCTCCTCCCCGGCGATGCGCAGCACCTGCCGCAGCAGCCCCGGATCGGCCGGGTCGGCCAGTCCGACGGCGAGATGGAGGGTGCGGCTCACCGGGTAGCGGTCGCGCGCGATCTCGGCGACGGTCGGCAGCACGTCGGCGAAGGGCAGCGGCACGACCGCCTCGCCGAGGGCGAGGAACTCCGGATAGGAGACGAAGGCCACGGCCCCGGAGCCCCGGGCCGCCAGCCACTGTGCGACGTCGGCATGGTCCCGCCGGCGGTCGACCGCGCCGTCGGCGCGCACCGTCTCGCACCGTGCCTTGCGTTCGGCCGCGTCGAAGATCCGCCGGATGGAGGGCCGGCTCAGGCACCCCTCCTGGAGGACGGCGGCCGACAGGAGCCGCCATGACGGCGTGTCGGCGTCCGGCAGCAGGATGGCGACCGCGACGTCCGGCAGCCGGCCGTCGACGCCACGCCAGGTCCGCGCGCCGCCGTCCGCTCCGCCGGCGAGCGCCCGGTGGAAGATCGCCGCGTCGAGGCGCAGTGCGGGCCCGCCGCGGGCCGCGACGAAGACGCCCGCCTGCCGGCCGATCGGCAGCGTGACATGGCGCAGCGGCCGCAACGTCCGGCAGCCGTCGATCCCCGACGGCGCCACGGACACGAGCGCCAGCCAGCCCGCAAGCGCCCGGTCGGCACGGCACAGCGTCGGCGCGATGGCATCGGCCGCGGTGGTGCGCCAGGTCTCCGCCGACCCCGGCAGGCCCGGGGCCAGCCATGCGAAGGACGGGGCGATGAATTGCGGCACGGAGCCGCCATCGGCGGCCGCCGGCCGGACGGCGGTCAGGAGCGAAATCAGGGCTAGGGCGGCAAGACTTGCATAGCGGGCGGCGCAGCCCCATCGCGTCGCATCGACGACCATCAACCCTCCCACAGCCGTTCGGGCCCTTTCCCGCGCTCGGCGAGAATTCGCTTCGTAGTGCCTCACGACCGAGGCTAGCCTATCCTCCGGGCCCGCAGAAGGTCCCGCAATGACGGATGGTGGAGGAGTGGCGATGCGCGCGATCGCGGGGGCGATCACGGCACTGGTGCTGGCAGCGACGGCGACGGCCCCGGCGGCCGGCAAGGCGGTCGTCGGCGACCGCGTGCGCGATCATGTGACGGTGGGCCAAAAGCAGATTCCGCTCCCGGCCGGCGAATGGACGGTGACCGGGATCGGGACCCAACCCTTCGAGATGGCGGAGATCGGCGCCTTCGGCACGATCGAGAACATGGTGCTGGCCCGGCGCGCCGGCGACCGGATCGTGGCCGTGGTCGAGATCAACGCCAACGCGGTGCCGGTCAACGACGGCTGGGGCCGGACGCGAAGCTGCGAGCGCGGCAGCCAGTACATCCTGGTCACGCGCTATCGCAGCGGCTGGGACCTGTCCTGCCTCTTCGTCCAGGCGACCGCGACGGGCGCGGCGGAGGGCCCCCCGGCGTGGCAGGCGACGCGCCGGGCGACGGCGGGAGCGACCGTGCCCGAGAACTGGCTCACCGCCGGCTTCCGGATGAGCGACCGCCAGGACCTTGTCGACATCCGCTATCACTTCGATCCGCTGCTTCTGACCGGCGAAGGCGTCGCCGGCGGCTGGGATGCGGACGCCGTCCGCGCCGATCCGCGGAAGCTGCACGCCGCCGAGGCGCTGACCATCTGGGCGATGGGCTTCGACGGGCGGATCGAACGCGGCATCCGCAACCAGTTGCGCGGCGAACCGGCGCCGATGCCGGTCCAGGCGCACTACCGCAGCGAGACGCCCCAGGTCGACGGCAAGCTGCTGGCCCTCGACCGCATGCACGCGGCCGGCGCCCTGACGACGGCGGAGTACGTCGCCCAGCAGCGGCAGGCGCTGGCCGAGATCCCGGCCGTCATCGAGAACCCCGGCGGCCTGCCGCTGGCGATGCAGAAGAACATCTCCTTCCGCGTCTTCGGCTCGACGGTCGACTATGCGCTCGCCTTCTTCGTCACCCTCAGCAACCCGCTTTCGACCTACATCACGGCATCGATCGTCGCGATCCACTCGGTGATCTTCGTGCTCAACGACAATTTCTGGGAGGAGCGCTTCGCCAGCCAGTCGACCCGCGACGCCAACCGCATCGTCGACTTCGCCTATATCGGCGGGACGGAGTGACCGATGGTACAGACCCTCATGGCACGGTTCTGCGGCATTGCCCTGGTCGCGATCGGGCTCCTCGCCGCGCCGCCGGCCGGCGCCGCCGATCCGGTGCCCCCGGTCGGCACCGCGGTCGAAGGCCAATGGCAGGTCGCGGGCAAGCAGGTGCCGCTGCCGGCCGGCCGCTGGCTCCTGGCGGCACACGCGCTGACCCCCTATGCGGGCGGCGAGCGGCTGGGCGCCTACGGCTCGATCCACAACGCCATCCTGGTGCAGACCGACGGCGCCCGGGTGACGGCGAAGGTCGAGATCCACGCCAACGCACTGCCGGTGATGGACGGCTGGGGCATCGCCAGCGACTGCGAGCGCACCGACCTGCCGATCGCGACCGTCCGCTACAAGGCGGGTTGGGACGGGTCCTGCTTCTTCCTGACCCACACCTCCGGCGCCCGCGAAGGCACCCCGACGGTGCGGTCGGCCGCCGCCTTCATCGCCGAGCGCGGGCTGGCGACGCCGCCGGAATGGCTGACGGTCGGCTTCCGCGTCGCCAACCGCAGCGACGTGGTCGACGTCCGCTTCCACTTCGCACCCGCGCTCTGGTCGCTGCCGGACCATGCGGGCCGCTGGTCGGCCAGTCCGTGGACGGCCGCCCGCCTGGAGCGCGACCCGGTGCGGCTCGCCGTCGCGCGTTCGCTGACGGAATGGGCGGTCGGATTCAGCGGCCTGGTCGAGGCCGGCATCAAGAACCGGCTCGATGCGGAGGCGCAGGTGGCGATGCCGACGGCCGCCGCCGACCGTCGCGGGGTGCTGGAGCAGCGGCGCGCCGCGATCGACGACCTCCTGAAGTCCGGCGCCATCGATGCCGAACAGCACCGGCGCCAGGTGGCGCTCCTCGCCGAGCGCGGTCTCGACCCCGGCTCGCAGGTCGCCGATCCGGCCACGGTCGCCCTCTACAAGACCCTGGCCTACCGGCCGATGGTGTCGTTCGCCAACATCTGGATCGACTATTTCTGGATCGGCCAGCCCTGGGCGGCGGGCCTGCTGGTGCTGCTCCAGGTGACCGTCAACACCACCAAGTTCTACTTCCACGAACTGGCGTGGGAGAAGGTCCGCGGGCCCGGCAGCCGGCGCGACAGCGCCCGGGTCATGGATTTCGCCTATCTCGGAACCAACCGCTGACGGAGGGGGCGGGCGGGCCCGCCCCCTCCGGCCGGTTCCGGCGGCTCAGGCGGCCGCGCGCTGGGCCCCGAAGGTGTCGCGGATCACCGCGCTCCGCACCGTCAGCACCTCGTCGACCGCCGCCACCAGGGCGTCGAAGTCGCCGTCGGTCATCGGCACCGACAGGTTGATCATGCCGCGGCGCGCGAGATAGATGCCGCGGGCCAGGAGGTCCATGTGGAAGAGGTCGCGCATCGCCTGCGGCGTCTGCTTGGTGTCCTCGGGACCGCGCACCGGCTTCCAGCCGAAATGGACGCTCATCATCGAGCCGCGGCCGGTGAACTGCACCGGCAGCGCCTTCTCGCGCGCGACGGCGTTGAGCCGGCCGCGCACCTGGTCGCCGCGGGCATTGAAGCTGGTCGCGACCGCGGCCGGGTAGACCTCGGTCAGGCCGGCGACGCCCGCCGACATGGTCAGGATGTTGTTGTTGAAGGTGCCGGCATGCGGCCAGGCGTCGGGCCGCAGCGGGTCGAAATGGCCCATGATGTCGGCCTTGCCGCCGAAGCCGCCGAAGGTCAGGCCGCCGCCGATATACTTGCCGAAGGTCGTCATGTCGGGCGTGACGCCGGCCAGCAGCTGGATGCCGCCCGGCGACAGGCGCGAGGTCATGACCTCGTCGAAGATCAGCACCGCACCGGCCTTCGTCGCCTCCTCGCGCAGCATGGCGAGGAAGGCGTCGTCGGCCGCGATGCAGCCGCCGCCGCCCATCATCGGCTCGACGATGACGACGGCGAGGTCGGCGGCATGCTCGCGGATCACCTTGGCCGTGTGCTCGATGTCGTTGTAGCGGCCGAAGACGAAGGGGAACGGCACGTTGAGCGGCGTCGGGCCGGAGAAGTAGAAGACGCCGCCATGGTAGCCGCCCTCCATCACCAGCACCTTGGAGCGCTTGGTGTAGGCGCGCGCCGCCGAGACGGCGAGCAGGTTGCCCTCCGTGCCGGAGTTGGTGAAGCGCACCTGGTCGACCGACGGGAAGCGGTCGCAGACCAGCGCCGCCAGCTTCGCCTCGACGAGGTTGGGGCCGCCCAGCGCGATGCCGCCCTCGAGCGCCGTGCGGATCGCCCTCATGATGGCCGGGTGCGAGTGGCCGTAGAGCCCGGCCGTGAACTCGCCGAGGAAGTCGCGGTACTCGTGGCCGTCGGCGTCCCAGACGCGCGCGCCCTCGCCCTTGGCGATGGTCAGGGGAAAGGGCGGGAAATGGATGACGGTGCGGGTGTTGCCGCCCGGCATGACCTTGGCCGCCTCGACCTGGCGCGCCGCGCTCTTCGGGTTGCGGGCGGCATATTCCGCGCGCGCTTCGGCGAGAGCCGATTCGAGATCGGCGTTCAAACCACGGGCTGCTTCCATCGGGTCCTCCGGCTGGCGCCCGGGCGGGGATCACGGCGGGCGCCGGAAAAATCGCTGCGGCCGGTAGCGTAGCCAGCCCGGCCCCACCCTGTCCACGCCCTCGGGCGCCGCCCCGATCGAGCGATCCGGCGTTGATCCCGGCGCGGGGATCGCCTATGCCAGCGGCGATCTCCCCGGCCGGGACGACCCGGCCGCCACCCATGGGGAGCCCGGGCGGGGACGACCCCGCCACGTCCGGGTGGAGCGACCCCGTCATGGCCTGGATCATCCTGCTGGCGGCCGGCCTCTTCGAGATCGGCTGGGCCGTCGGCCTGAAATACACCGAGGGCTTCAGCCGCCTCGTCCCGACCCTCCTGACGGCGGGCTCGATGGTGGTCAGCCTCGGCCTCCTCGGACTGGCCCTGAAGAGCCTGCCGCTCGGCACCGCCTACGCGGTCTGGACCGGCGTCGGTACCATCGGCACGGCGATTCTCGGCATCGTGCTCTTCGACGAGCAGGCCAATCTCGCCCGCCTTGTCTGCATCGCCATGATCGCGGCCGGCATCGTCGGCCTGAAGATCGTCACCCCGCACTGAGGGGCGCTTTCCCCGCCCCTCCCCTTCTGCGAAAGTGCGCGCCCCGCGAAGGACGGACACCGAACATGATCCCCCGCTACAGCCGGCCGCGGATGGCCGCCATCTGGGAACCGCAGAACCGGTTCCGCATCTGGTTCGAGATCGAGGCCCACGCCTGCGACGCGCAGGCCGAACTGGGCGTCATCCCGGCCGCGGCCGCGCGCGCGGTCTGGGAGCGCGGTACCTTCGAGATCGAGCGCATCGACGCCATCGAGCGCGAGACCAAGCACGACGTCATCGCCTTCCTGACCAACCTCGCCGAGCATGTCGGGCCGGAGGCGCGCTTCGTCCACCAGGGCATGACCTCGTCGGACGTGCTGGACACCTGCCTCGCGGTCCAGCTCACCCAGGCCTGCGACCTCCTGATCGAGGACGTGGACGCGGTACTGGCGGCCCTCCGGCGCCGCGCGATCGAGCACAAGGACACCGTCTGCATCGGCCGCAGCCACGGCATCCATGCCGAGCCGACGACCTTCGGCCTGAAGCTCGCCGGCCACTATGCCGAGTTCCGGCGCAACCGCGATCGCCTCGTCGCCGCGCGGGCCGAGATCGCGACCTGCGCCATCTCCGGCGCGGTCGGTACCTTCGCCAACATCGACCCCCGGGTCGAGGCGCACGTCGCCGCCAAGCTCGGCCTCGCGGTCGAGCCGGTCTCGACCCAGGTCATCCCGCGCGACCGGCACGCCATGTTCTTCGCCGTGCTGGGCGTGGTGGCGAGCGGCATCGAGCGGCTGGCGACCGAGATCCGGCACCTCCAGCGCACCGAGGTCCGCGAGGCGGAGGAGTATTTCTCGCCCGGCCAGAAGGGGTCCTCGGCGATGCCGCACAAGCGCAACCCGGTGCTGACCGAGAACCTGACCGGGCTCGCCCGCATCGTCCGCGCCGCCGTCGTGCCGGCGCTGGAGAACGTGGCGCTGTGGCACGAGCGCGACATCTCGCATTCCGGGGTCGAACGGGTGTTCGCCCCCGACGCCACCATCGCCCTCGACTTCGCGCTCGCCCGCACGGCCGGCGTCGTCGAGCAGCTGGTCGTCTATCCCGAGCGGATGCGCGCCAACCTCGAGACCGGCGGCGGCATCGTCCATTCCCAGCGCGTGCTGCTCGCCCTGACCCAGAAGGGGGCGAGCCGCGAGGACGCCTATCGCCTCGTCCAGCGCAACGCCATGGAGGCGTGGCACGGCCGCGGCCAGTTCCTCGACCTCCTCAAGGCCGACGCCGAGGTCGGGCGCTACCTCTCCCCGACCGAGATCGAGGCCGAGTTCGACCTCGGCTACCACACCCGCCAGGTCGACACGATCTTCGCCCGCGTCTTCGGCACCGCCGTAGCCCCCGCCCCCGGAGCCTGAACCCATGCGCCTCTACATGACCGCCGGCTCGCCCTATGCCCGCATCGTCCGGATCGAGGCACGCGAACTCGGCCTCGCCGACCGCATCGAGGAGGTGCCGGCGACCTTGCGCGATCCGAACAGCGTCGTGCTGGCGGTCTCGCCGCTCGGCCGGGTGCCCTGCCTCGTCACCGACGACGGCATCGCCCTCAGCGACACCAGGACCATCGCCGACTATCTCGACCGGCTGCATGTCGGGCCGCGCTTCCTGCCCAACGGCGGCCCAAACCTGTGGCAGGAGCGCGCCTTCGAGGCGCTCGCCATGGGCTTCCTCGACGGCTGCATCTTCTATGGGCGCGAGCTGGGCCGGCCGGCCGACAAGCGCTCGCCCGCGATCTTCGACGGCGAGGTCGCCCGGGCGAGGCGCTGCCTCGACCATTTCGAGACAATCGCCGGCCAGCTGCCGCAGACCGCCACCTTCGGCCCGGTGACGCTGGCGTCGGCGCTCGCCTACTACGACCGGCTGGGGACGGGCGACGACTGGCGGGCCGGCCGCCCGGCGCTCGCCGCCTGGCACGCGGCCATGGCGGCGCGCCCGTCCTTCGCCGCCACCGCGCCGCCGCCCAAGGCCTAGGGACCGGCCGGAGACCGCTGGCCGAGATGGCGAAGTCCCACGCCGCGGCGGCGCGGCTGGAGGCCCTCGTCCGCCGGCTGCGCAACGACATCAAGTTCGGCGGCTTCCGCCACGGCGAGTGGCTGAAGCTGATCGACCTGCAGCAGCGCTACGGCGCCACCCAGTTCGACATCCGCAAGTGCCTGGGCGAGCTCAAGGCGCAGCGGCTGGTCGAGCATCGCGTCAACCACGGCTTCCGGGTCGCGACGCCGGACCCGGTCGAGCGCGAGCAGCTCTATTTCGTGCGCACGGCGATCGAGCGCAGCGCTGCCGGCCTCGTCGTCGAGCGCGCGACCGAGGACGACCTCCAGACGCTGGCGATGCTGGCCACCGCCTTCGACCGGTCGGTCGAGGAGGAAGGCCGCCAGCACCAGGCCGGCGCCAACGCCGCCTTCCACGACCGCTTCTTCGCGATCACCGGCAACCCGGTGCTGGTGGAGACGGTGCAATCCTTGCGCGAGCGCAGCCATTTCGGCACCACTGGCCGGTGGCGCACCGCCGAAGGCCTCCGCGCGAGCGGGGCCGAGCACCACGAGATGGTGGCCGCGATCCGGCGCCGCGACGCCGCGGCGCTCGACCGCCTGATCGTCCACCACATCGCGGCCTTCTGACGCCGCCCGTTCCCCTCAGCAGGTCGGCCCGGCGTCCTTCACCGTGATCCGCCACAGGGTCCGCGGCCGGGAGGGGTCGGTCAGCGGCGCGGAATGGACGAGGCAGCAATTGTCCCAGATGACGACGTCGCCCTCGGCGTAGGAGGGCCGATGCAGGTATTTCGGCTGCGTCGCATGCGCCGTCAGTTCGCGCAGCAGCGCCAGCCCCTCGCGGTCGTCCATGCCCTCGATGCCGAAGGCGCTGCCCGACACCGCGTAGAGGGTCGGCCGGCCGGTGTGCGGGTGGCGGCGGACCAGCGGGTGGCGGACCCAGTCCATCTTCGCCTTCTGTGCCTGGGAGAGCGGCGAGGCCGCGGTCCGCGACCGTTCGTCGAGATCCTCGCGGTTGCCGTAGTGGTGGCGGCAGACGAGCCCGTCGATGCGCCGCTTCGTCGCCTCGGGCAGGTCCTCCCAGGCGCGGCGCAGGTTGGCGAAGCCGGTGCCGGCGCCGGAATCGGCGATGCGGATGGCGTGCAGCATCGTGCAGCGCGCCGGCACCGGCAGGTAGGAATAGTCGCTGTGGTAGTAGGTGCCGCCGTCCATCAGCCCGGTCGGCTTCCCGTCCACCACGACGTTCGACAGGATCAGGATGTTGGGGTCGGCCGGGTGGTGGAACTGGTCGATGACGTGCGGCTCGGGTCGGCCGAAGCGGCGCGCGAAGGCGACGTAGCGCGCCGGATCGAGCCCCTGCTGGCCGGGCAGGATCACCACCAGGTGCTCGTGCAGCGCCTGCTCGATCGCGGCGAAGTCGCGGTCGGCGA
>NZ_JAYSFE010000077.1:0-1146 GCF_041913585.1 Allostella sp. | reverse complement strand
CGGCGAAGTCGCGGTCGGCGAGGTCGGCGCGGAGGTCGATGCCGGTGAGCCGGCAGCCAAGGGCGTCGGAGAGCGGTTCGACGGTCGGCAAGGCTACCTCCTCCGTCAGCGCAGGAATTCGGGCGAGATCAGGCCCGGCAGGAACAGCGACACCTGCGGCCACAGGATGACGAGGATCAGCACCCCCAGCATCGGCAGCAGCATCAGCATCACGTCCTTGATGACCTCGCCCAGGCGGCGGCCGGCGACGGCGCAGGCGATCATCAGGCACAGGCCGTAGGGCGGCGTGACGAGGCCGAACGCCAGCGACACGATGCCGATCATGGCGAAATGCACCGGGTCGAGCCCGGCGGCGCGGGCGACGGGGTCGAGGATGGTGCCGACGATGATGATGGCCGGGATGGCGTCGAGGAAGCAGCCGACGACGAGAAACGTCGCCGCCACCAGGAAGCCGACCCCGATCGGCCCGAGGTGCCAGGCCTGGACCCCGGACAGGATCTCCTTCGGGATCTGGTAGTAGGCGAGCAGCCAGCCGAAGGCGCTGGCCGTGCCGACGCAGAAGAGCGCGACGCCGGCCAGCCGCCCGGTGTCGAGCAGTGCCGCATAGAAGCCCCGGGCGTCCAGCTCGCGATAGACGCAGAGCGAGAGGACGCCGGCGTAGAGCACGGCGATGCAGGCCGATTCGGTGGCCGTGAACCAGCCGAAGACCTTGCCGCCGATGATGATGCCGGGGGTCGCCAGGGCCGGGATCGAGACGAAGAGCGCGGCGCCGAGCTCCCGCCAGGTCGAGCGCGGATAGGTCGGGTAGCCGCGCACCTTCGCGTAGACGTGGACGGTCGCCATCTGCACGGCGGCGAGCAGCAGGCCGGGCACGATGCCGGCCAGGAACAGGGCGCCGATCGACACCGTCAGGATGCCGCCCCAGACGATCATCAGGATCGACGGCGGAATGATGACCGCGAGCACGGCCGAGACGGCGGTGATCGCGACCGAGAAGCCGTCGTCGTAGCCTTCGCGCCGCTGCGCCTCGATGAAGATCTTGGACTGGCTGGCGGCGTCGGCGGTCGACGAGCCGGAAATGCCGGCGAAGAAGAACGAGAGCACGACGTTGATCTGGGCGAGGCTGCCGGGAAAGTGCCCGACCAT
>NZ_JAYSFE010000076.1:0-23208 GCF_041913585.1 Allostella sp. | reverse complement strand
TACACGATGGTCTACGGCATCATCGGCATGATCAACTTCGCCCATGGCGACGTGTTCATGATCGGCGCCTTCATCGCCATCATCGCCTTCGCGCTGCTGTGGATGGCGGGCGTCGCCTCGATCCCGCTGGCGATTCTGCTCGTCCTCGTGGTGACGATGGTCTTCACCGCCGCCTACGGCTGGGCGGTCGAGCGGATCGCCTACCGGCCGCTGCGCGGCTCCTTCCGCCTGGCGCCGCTGATCTCGGCGATCGGCATGTCGATCTTCCTGCAGAACTACGTCCAGCTCCTTCAGGGGGCCCGGATCAAGCCGCTGCCGCCCCTGATCTCGGGCGGCATCGTGCTGACCGAGGGCGACGGCTTCGCGGTCCAGATCAACTACACCCAGATGATCATCATCGCCGTCACCGTCGCGCTGATGGTCGGCTTCACGCTGCTCATCACCCGCACCGCGCTCGGCCGGGCGCAGCGCGCCTGCGAGCAGGATCGCGGCATGGCCGCGCTGCTCGGCATCGACGTCGACCGCACGATCTCGCTGACCTTCGTCATGGGCGCGGCGCTGGCGGCCGTGGCCGGGCTGATGTTCGCGCTCTACTACGGCGTCGTCGACTTCTTCATCGGCTTCCTCGCCGGCCTCAAGGCCTTCACCGCGGCCGTCCTCGGCGGCATCGGCTCGCTGCCGGGGGCGATGCTGGGCGGCATCCTGATCGGCCTCATCGAGGCTTTCTGGTCGGGCTATTTCAGCGTCGAATACAAGGACGTCGCAGCCTTCGCGGTGCTCGTCCTGGTGCTCATCTTCCGCCCGACCGGCCTGCTCGGCCGGCCCGAAGTCGAGAAGGTCTAGCGCCGATGGCGGTGGCCGACCCGCGCCCGTCGGCGCCCGGCATCCCGTTCGGCGCGCTCCTCGGCGACGCCCTGCTCGCCGCGATCCTGGCGCTCGCCCTGGCCATGCCGCTGATCGGCTTCGAGACGGTCGACGTCTCGGGCGGCGGCCTCGGCCTCAACTACCGTTTCGGGGCGGTCGCGGTCGTCGTCGCGGCGGTGTTCGTCGGCCGCCTCGCGCTCTCCCTGATCGGCCATGGGCTGGCGCTGCCGGTGCTGGTCCTGGCGGCGGTCGGCACCGTGGCCGCCGTCGGCCGTGCGGTCACCGGTGACACGCTGGCCGGCCTGCTCGCCGTCCCGGCGGCGGTGCTGACGATCCGGGCCGGGCTCGTCGTCTGGCGCGGGGCGACGGCCGGGCGCGAGGTGCAGGTCGTCCCCGCCGCGGCGGCCGCCTCGGCCCGGCGGGCGGCGCCGCCGCTCTTCCTGGCGCTGGCGGTGCTCTTTCCCTTCCTTCCCTTCGTCGACCAGCGCCTGCTCGACATCGCGATCCTGGTCCTGACCTACGTCATGCTGGGCTGGGGCCTCAATATCGTGGTCGGCCTTGCCGGGCTGCTCGACCTCGGCTACGTCGCCTTCTACGCGGTCGGCGCCTACACCTTCGGCATCCTCGCCGATGCCGCCGGCTTCACCTTCTGGATGGCGCTGCCGCTCGGCGGGCTGATGGCGGCGCTCTTCGGCATCCTCCTCGGCTTCCCGGTGCTGCGGCTGCGCGGCGACTATCTCGCGATCGTGACGCTGGGCTTCGGCGAGATCATCCGCATCGTGCTGCTGAACTGGTACGAGGTGACGGGCGGGCCGAACGGGATCGCCAGCATCCCGCGGCCGACCTTCTTCGGCCTGCCGTTCCGGGCGTCGCCCGAGGAGGACGAGACCACCTTCGCCGACTTCTTCGGGCTCGAGTTCTCGCCGATCCACCGCGTCATCTTCCTCTACTTCATCATCCTCGCACTGGCGCTGGTGGTGAACGCCTTCACCCGCCGCATCCGGCGCCTGCCGGTCGGCCGCGCCTGGGAGGCCCTGCGCGAGGACGAGATCGCCTGCCGCTCGCTCGGCATCAACCCGACCAACACCAAGCTCTCGGCCTTCGCGATCGGCGCCGGCTTCGCCGGCTTCGCCGGCTGTTTCTTCGCTGCCCGCCAGGGCTTCATCAGCCCCGAGAGCTTCACCTTCATCGAATCCGCCGTGATCCTCGCCATCGTCGTGCTGGGCGGCATGGGCAGCCAGCTCGGCATCGTGCTCGCGGCCTTCGTGCTGATCGGCCTGCCGGAGTTCCTGCGCGAACTCAACCAGTTCCGCATGCTGGCGTTCGGCGCCGGCATGGTCGGCATCATGGTGTGGAAGCCGCTCGGCCTTCTCGCGCACCGCGAGCCGACGATCCGGCTCGGCACGGCGCGCGTCGTCCCGCCCGGAGGCGCCGGGTGACGAGCCTGCTGACGGTCGAGCATCTGACGATGCGCTTCGGCGGCCTGACCGCGATCGACGACCTGTCCTTCTCGGCCGAGGCCAACGCCATCACCGCCATCATCGGCCCGAACGGCGCCGGCAAGACCACCGTCTTCAACTGCCTGACCGGCTTCTACAAGCCGACCGTGGGCCGGCTGACGCTGACGCATCCGCAGGGCACCTACCTTCTGGAACAGCTCGACGGCCACCGGATCGCCAAGGAGGCGCGCGTCGCCCGGACCTTCCAGAACATCCGCCTGTTCCAGCGCATGACGGTGCTGGAGAACCTGATGGTCGCCCAGCACAACCCGCTGATGCGCGCGTCCGGATTCTCGCTGCTCGGCCTCCTCGGGCATCCGGCCTATGCCCGCGCCGAGCGCGAGGCGGTGGAGTTCGCCCGCCACTGGCTCGAGCGCACCCGCCTCTCCGACGTCGCCGACTGGGACGCGGGGAACCTGCCCTACGGCGCCCAGCGGCGGCTGGAGATCGCGCGGGCCATGTGCACCCGCCCGGTGCTGCTCTGCCTCGACGAGCCGGCGGCCGGCCTCAACCCGCGCGAATCGGCCGAACTCAACCGGCTCCTGCGCTCCATCCGCGACGAGGACGGCTGCGGCGTGCTGCTCATCGAGCACGACATGAGCGTCGTCATGGAGATTTCCGACCACGTCGTCGTGCTCGACTACGGGCGCCGCATCGCCGACGGGCCGCCGGCCGCAGTGCGCAGCGACCCGGCCGTGATCCGCGCCTATCTCGGCGAGGACGACGACGAGTCGCTGCCGCCGGAGGTCGCGGCCGACCTGGCGGCGGAGCAGGGCTGAGTCATGCTGTCGATCCAGGGCCTGCGCACCTTCTACGGGCATATCGAGGCGCTGAAGGGCGTCGACCTCGAGGTCCAGCAGGGCGAGATCGTGACGATGATCGGCGCCAACGGTGCCGGCAAGTCGACCCTGCTGATGTCGCTGTGCGGCAACCCGCGCGCCCGCCACGGCCGGGTGATCTTCGAGGGCCGAGACATCACCGCGCTGCCGACCTTCGAGATCGTCCGGCTCGGCATCGCCCAGTCGCCCGAGGGGCGGCGGATCTTCCCGCGCATGAGCGTGCTGGAGAACCTCCAGATCGGGGCGACCACGGCGCCCCAGCATTTCGCCGACGGCCTCGCCCGCGTCTTCCGGCTCTTCCCGCGGCTGGAGGAGCGCAGCCAGCAGCGCGCCGGCACGCTCTCGGGCGGGGAGCAGCAGATGCTGGCGATCGGCCGGGCACTGATGAGCCGGCCGCGTCTGCTGCTGCTGGACGAGCCCTCGCTCGGCCTGGCGCCGATGGTGGTCAAGCAGATCTTCCAGGTCATCCGGGACATCAATGCCCAGGAAGGCACCACGATCTTTCTGGTCGAGCAGAACGCCTACCATGCGCTGCGCCTCGCCCATCGCGGCTACGTCCTCGTCAACGGCCGCATCACCATGAGCGGGTCCGGCCAGGAGCTGCTGGCGAACCGGGAAGTCCGGGCGGCCTATCTCGAAGGCGGGCATTGAGGCGATGGAATCCCTGCTCGGCACCAGCCTGCCGGTCTTCGTCGGCCTCACCCTGATCCTCTTCGGCGGTGCCGCCTGGATGACCGGGCAGGCGGTCGCCAGCACCTGGCGCCCATGGTGGCAGACGGTGCCCTACTCCTTCCTGCTCGGCGTCGGCGACCGCTTTCTCACCTTCGCGCTGTTCGGCGGCGAATTGCTGTCGCCGCTCGGCTATCTCGTGCATTCGCTGGTGCTGCTGGCGATCGCGAGCCTTGCCCATCGCGCCATGCGCGTGCATCGGATGGTCACGCAGTACCCCTGGCTGTATGAGCGGGCAGGCCTGCTGTCATGGCGCGCGCGCGCGGGGTGACCGCTCGCGCGAAGACTGTCGATCGCTTAGGATCGGCGGCAACGAGCGGCGCTCCCGACGCGGTGCGCGTCGGCGCCGGCGGTGGGGCGACGCGCCATTCGTCGCTCCGGGGCAACCACCATTGGGAGCGAATACTATGCGCAGAGTGACAGGCTTCGTCGCAGCCGCCGCGGTGGCGGTGGGGTTCGCCGGGGCGGCGGCGGGCCAGGACATCGTCATCGCCTCCGTGGGACCGATGACGGGCCAGTACGCCGCCTTCGGCGAGCAGTTGCGCCGGGGCGCCGAAATGGCGGTCGAGAACATCAACGCCAAGGGCGGCGTCCTCGGGCGCAAGCTGAAGCTCGAGATCGGCGACGACGCCTGCGACCCCAAGCAGGCGGTCGCGGTCGCCAACCAGCTCGCCTCCAAGAAGGTGGCGCTGGTCGCCGGGCATTTCTGCTCGTCCTCGTCGATCCCCGCCTCGGCGGTCTACAACGAAAACGGCATCCTGCAGATCACGCCCGCCTCGACCAATCCGGCGCTGACCGAGGACGCGGCCAAGAAGGGCTGGAAGAACGTCTTCCGCACCTGCGGCCGTGACGATGCGCAGGGCCTCGTCGCCGGCAAGTTCCTGGCGACGAAGTACAAGGGCAAGGGCGTCGCGATCCTTCACGACAAGTCGGCCTACGGCAAGGGACTGGCCGACGAGACCAAGAAGGCGATGAACGCCGCCGGTCACAAGGAAGCGATGTACGAGGCGATCACCCAGGGCGACAAGGACTTCACCGCGCTCATCAGCAAGATGAAGGCGGCCAAGGTCGAGGTCATCTATCTTGGCGGCTACCACACCGAGGCCGGACTGCTCGTCCGCCAGGCGCGCGAGCAGGGCTTCGGCGCCCAGCTTATCTCGGGCGACGCGCTGGTCACGGACGAGTTCTGGAAGATCACCGGCAAGGCGGGCGAGGGCACCCGCATGACCTTCGCCCCCGATCCGCGCAAGGTCCCCGACGCCAAGGACGTCGTCGCCCAGTTCAAGGCGAAGAACTACGACCCCGAGGGCTACACGCTCTACACCTATGCCGCGATCCAGGTGTGGGCCGAGGCGGCCAACAAGGCGAAGTCGATCAAGACGGCCGATGTCGCCAAGCAGCTCCGCACCGGCAAGTACAAGACCGTGATCGGCACGCTCGAGTTCAACAGCAAGGGCGACGTCGTCAATCCGCTCTACGTCTTCTACGACTGGAAGGACGGCAAGTACGAGGCGATCGGCTCCGGCATGTGATCCGGACCCGGTCCGGAAACACGAACGGCCCGGCGGGTGACCGCCGGGCCGTTCTCGTTGGCGCGGCGCGGCTGGCGCCGGCGCCGACCGACTACTTCTTGCCGCGGCGACCGGTGCTGCGACCGCCGGTCCGGCCGAGGCCGATCTTCTTGGCGAAGTCCGACCGCTGCGCGGCATAATTCGGCGCCACCATCGGATAGTCGGGCGCCAGACCCCACTTTGCCCGGTATTCCTCGGGCGTCATGTTGTAGGTCGTGCGCAGGTGGCGCTTCAGCAT
The DNA here is from genome assembly GCF_041913585.1 of Allostella sp. Taxonomy (NCBI): domain Bacteria; kingdom Pseudomonadati; phylum Pseudomonadota; class Alphaproteobacteria; order Rhodospirillales; family Allostellaceae; genus Allostella; species Allostella sp. The sequence continues at coordinate 17,468 of NZ_JAYSFE010000076.1, read as the reverse complement.
CTTCAGCTTCTTGCCGTCCTCCAGGCAGATCAGGTAGTCGGGATTGACCGACTTCTTGACCGGTACGGCGGGCTTCAGCGGCTCGGCCTTCGCTTCGGGCGCCGCGCCGTCGAGCGCCTTGAGCGAGGTGTAGACGGCACCGATGACGTCCGAGATCTGCGTCGCCGGCAGTTCGTTGTTGCTGACATAGGCGGCGACGACCTCGGTCGTCATCCGCAGCAGTTCCTCATGCTGGTCGCTGCTCATGCGCTCTTCATCCATTGAGAAAACCCCGATAGTCCAGATCAAGAAGACCGGAAACTGGCATGCACGGATATTGGAAGTCAATGCTCGGACTTCCAGAGTAACGACAGTGGCGACCGCAACCGGCGCAGAATCGGCGGTTTCATCTCTTGGCACGGGTGGCGACCGCAATCTTCGGCGGTCGCGCGTGCGACCGGGACTCGCGGTCGCCCCGCCTGCAAAGGCTGGGGGGCGTGTGGCAGCCGGCGCCGACATATGGTAATGGACGGGTCGGATTTTCGGGAACCGCAACGATGAGCGCCGCGCCGCAGACGCCGGAAGTGATCGCCTTGGCTTCGGACCATGCCGGAGCGCAACTCAAGGCCATTCTGGCCGCCGAACTGGAACGCCTCGGTTTCCAGCCGCTCGACCTCGGCACCGCGCCGGGCGCGCCGGTCGACTATCCCGACATGGCCGAGCATCTCGCGGCCACGCTGGCGACCGGCACCTGCCGGCGCGGGGTGCTGGTCTGCGGCAGCGGGATCGGCATCTCGATCGCCGCCAACCGCCATCGCCACGTCCGTGCGGCACTTTGTCACGACGTGACCGGTGCCCGGCTGTGTCGCGAGCACAACGACGCCAATGTCCTCGTTCTCGGCGAGCGGACGACCGGTGCCGAGGTTGCGCGGGACTGTCTGGCGACCTTCCTTTCGACCGACTTCGCGGGCGGGCGCCACGGTCCGCGCGTCGCCAAGCTCGGTTGATCCTCCGACAGCAGAAAGCGGATTTCCCGAAATGGATTCGACCCAGCCCGCCCCGGGCGTCAGCGACGGATTCTTCACCGCGGGGCTGGCCGACGCCGACCCCGAGCTCCTCGGCGGCATCCAGGGCGAGCTGCGCCGCCAACGCTCCGAGATCGAGCTGATCGCGTCCGAGAACATCGTCTCGCGCGCGGTGCTCGAGGCGCAGGGTTCGGTGCTCACCAACAAGTATGCGGAGGGCTATCCCGGCCGCCGCTACTATGGCGGGTGCGAGTATGTCGACGTCGCCGAGGAACTGGCGATCGACCGCGCCAAGCGGCTCTTCGCCTGCAACTTCGCCAACGTGCAGCCGCATTCCGGCGCCCAGGCCAACCAGGCGGTGTTCCTGGCGCTGCTGAAGCCGGGCGACACCATTCTCGGCATGACGCTGGCGGCCGGCGGGCACCTGACGCACGGGGCGCCGCCGAACCTGTCGGGCAAGTGGTTCCATGCGGTCGGCTATGGCGTCCGTCGCGAGGACGCCCGGATCGACTACGACGAGGTCGAGCGTCTGGCCCGGGAGCACCGGCCGAAGCTCATCATCGCCGGCGGCTCGGCCTATCCCAGGATCATCGATTTCGCCCGCTTCCGGGCGATCGCCGACGAGGTCGGCGCCTACCTCATGGTCGACATGGCGCATTTCGCCGGCCTCGTCGCCGGCGGCGCGCATCCGAGCCCGCTGCCGCACGCCCATGTCGTGACCACCACGACGCACAAGACGCTGCGCGGGCCGCGCGGCGGCATGGTGCTGTCGATGGACGAGGAGATCGGCAAGAAGATCAACAGCGCCGTCTTCCCCGGCCTCCAGGGCGGCCCGCTGATGCATGTCATCGCCGCCAAGGCAGTGGCCTTCGGCGAGGCGCTGCGGCCGTCCTTCGCCGCCTATGCCAGGGCGGTCGTCGACAATGCCCGGGTGCTGGCCGACAGCCTGACGAAGCGGGGGCTGGCGATCGTCTCCGGCGGCACCGACACCCACCTCATGCTGGTCGACCTGCGGCCCAAGGGCACCACCGGCCGCGATGCGGAGAAGGCCCTGGAGCGCGCCTTCATCACCTGCAACAAGAACGGCATCCCGTTCGACCCGGAAAAGCCGATGGTGACGTCCGGGGTGCGGCTCGGCACGCCGGCCTGCACCACCCGCGGCTTCGGCCCGGCGGAATTCGCGCGCGTCGGCGACCTGATCGGCGACGTGCTCGAGGAACTGTCGAAGGGCCGCGAGGCGAACGGCGCGGCGGAGGCGGCGGTCCGCGCCGAGGTCGAGGCGCTGACGGCACGGTTCCCGATCTATCCAGGGCTCGCCTGACCAACGGGCGGGACGCTTTCCAGGGGGGAAGAGCGATGCGATGCCCGTTCTGCGGGTCGGACGACACGCAGGTCAAGGACAGCCGGCCGACCGAGGACAAGGCCGCCATCCGGCGCCGGCGGTCCTGTCCCAACTGCGGTGCCCGCTTCACGACGTTCGAGCGGGTGCAGCTCCGCGAACTGACGATCGTCAAGAAGACGGGGGCCCGTCAGCCGTTCGACCGCGACAAGCTCGCGCGCTCGATCTACATCGCGCTGCGCAAGCGGCCGGTCGAGCCGGACCGCATCGAACGCGTCATCAACGGCATCGTGCGGCGCCTGGAGAGCGCCGGGGAGAGCGAGATCCCGTCGGACATGGTCGGCCAGTACGTCATGGAAGCCCTGTCCCAGCTCGATCCGGTCGCCTATGTCCGCTTCGCCTCGGTCTACCGCAACTTCCGCGAGGCCAAGGATTTCGAGGATTTCGTTGGCCGCCTCGGCGCCGACCCGGACTAGGGCGGCGCCGCTGCTTCCCGACGATGTCCGCCACATGCGGGGCGCGCTCGCGCTGGCGGAGCGCAATCTCGGCCGGGTCTGGCCGAACCCGTCGGCGGGCTGCATCGTCGTCCGCGGGGGCGAGGTGGTCGGCCGCGGCTGGACGCAGCCGGGCGGACGGCCGCACGCCGAGGTCGAGGCCCTGGCCCGCGCCGGCGAGGCGGCGCGGGGGGCCACCGTCTATGTCTCGCTGGAGCCCTGCTGCCACTGGGGGCGGACCCCGCCCTGCACCGACGCGCTGACGGCGGCGGGCGTCGCCCGCGTCGTCTATGCCGTCGACGATCCCGACCCGCGGGTCCAGGGCAAGGGCGCCGCGCGGCTGCGGGCGGCGGGCGTCGCGGTCACCGCGGGCGTGCTCGCCGACGAGGCCGAGGCGCTCAACGAGGGCTTCTTCCGGCGGCTCCGCGACGGCCGGCCGATGGTGACGCTGAAGATGGCGACCAGCCTCGACGGCCGGATCGCCACCCACACCGGCGCCAGCCGCTGGATCACCGGGCCGCTCGCCCGCGAGCGCGCGCACCTGATGCGGGCGCGGCACGACGCCGTCATGGTCGGGATCGGCACCGCCGTCGCCGACGACCCGCTGCTCACCTGCCGCCTGCCGGGACTGGAGGATCGCCAGCCGGTCCGCATCGTGGTCGACGGGCGGCTGCGGCTGCCGCTGACCTCCCGGCTGGTGCGCGGCGCGGGCGCGGCCCCGGTCTGGCTGGTGACGCTGCCCGACGCCGACCCCGTGCGCGCCCGGACCTACGAGGAGTGCGGGGTGACCGTGATCCGCGTCGAGCCGCGCGAGCCGGGGACGATCGACATGGCCGATGCGCTGGCGGCGCTGGGCAGCCGCGGCCTGACGCGGGTGCTGGTCGAAGGCGGCGGCCGCCTGGCGGCGACGCTGCTCCGCGACGATCTCGTCGACCATCTCGCCTGGTTCCGCGCGCCGGCCATCATCGGCGGCGACGGGGTGGCGGCTGCCGTCGCCTTCGGGATCGACGAGCCGGACGCCGCGCCGCGCTTCGTGCGCGGCGAGATCGTCGAGCTCGGCGACGATCTGCTCGAGCACTACCGCCGCCGCGAGCGCGATTGACGTCCGGGGGGCCGAGGGCTTAGACCCCGGCCTTGCCGTCGACGGCGCGAACCGGCGGCGACGGGGCCCCGGCCGGGCCCGCGGAAATTCGGAAAGCGAAGGCATGTTCACCGGCATCACCGTCGACCGCGGGCGCGTCGCCGCCGTGGAGTCGCGGGGCGACACCTACCTGACGATCGAGACCAGGCTCGAGCCGCGCGACCTCGCCGAAGGTGCCTCCGTCGCGTGCAGCGGGTGCTGCCTGACGGTGATCGCGGCGGGGCCCGGCTGGTTCCGGGTCTCGGCCTCGGCGGAGACGCTGGCCTGCACCACGCTCGGCCGCTGGCAGGTCGGCACCGAGATCAACCTCGAGCCGGCGCTCCGCCTCGGCGACACGCTCGGCGGCCATATCGTCTCCGGCCATGTCGACGGGCTGGCGACGCTGATCGAGGCGCGGCCGGAAGGGGACAGCGTGCGCATGCTGTTCGAGGTGCCGGCGGCGCTGGCGCGCTTCGTCGCCCCCAAGGGCTCGGTGGCGCTCGACGGCGTGTCGCTGACGGTCAACCGGGTTGACGGTCCGCGGTTCGGCGTGAACATCATCCCGCACACCCTGGCGGCGACCACGCTCGGCCGGGTCGGGCCGGGCGACGTCCTGAATTTCGAGATCGACACGATCGCGCGATACGTCGCACGCCTCATGGGAAAGGACTGAGCGTGAGCTTCACCGAGGTGCAGTCGCCGATCGAACAGATCATCGAGGAGGCGCGCAACGGCCGCATGTTCATCCTCGTCGACGACGAGGATCGCGAGAACGAGGGCGACCTCGTGATCCCGGCCCAGATGGCGACCCCGGAAGCGATCAATTTCATGGCCAAGCACGGCCGCGGCCTGATCTGCCTCGCGCTGACGCGCCGCCGGGTCCAGGAACTCGGCCTGCCGCTGATGCCGCAGCAGAACGCCTCCCGGCTGTCGACCGCCTTCACCGTCTCGATCGAGGCCAAGGAAGGGGTGACGACGGGCATCTCGGCGCCGGACCGCGCCCGCACCATCGCCGTCGCCATCGACCCGACCCGCGGCGCGGGCGACATCGTGACGCCCGGCCACATCTTCCCCCTGGTGGCGCGGGAGGGCGGCGTCCTCGTCCGCACCGGCCATACCGAGGCGGCGGTCGACATCTCGCGGCTCGCCGGCCTCAACCCGTCGGGCGTGATCTGCGAGATCATGAACGACGACGGCACCATGGCCCGCCGTGCCGACCTCATCGCCTTCGCCCAGCTGCACGGGCTGAAGATCGCGACCATCGCCGACCTGATCGCCTATCGCCGCCGCCACGACCGGATCGTCGAGCGGGCGGTCGAGGCGACGCTGGAGAGCCGGTTCGGCGGCCCGTTCCGCATGTGCGTCTACGTCAACAAGGTCGCCTACGCCGAACATATCGCGCTGGTGAAGGGCGACCTTTCGGCGCCCGGTCCGGTGCTGGTGCGGATGCACGCGCTGAACGTGCTGGACGACGTGCTGGGCGACGTGGCGAGCGGCCGCGGCGGCGAGCTCGAGCATTCGATGCGCGAGATCGGGCGGGAAGGGCGGGGCGTCGTCGTCCTCATCCGCGACCCGCTGCCGACCAGCCTGACCGATCGCGTGCGCGCCCGCGTCCGCGGCGAGCCGGTGATGGGCAGCGAGCTGCGCGACTACGGCGTCGGCGCCCAGATCCTGCTCGACCTCGGCGTGCGCGAACTGATCCTGCTGTCGAACCGGCCGAAGACCCTGATCGGGATCGAGGGGTACGGACTGACCGTCGTCGAGCAGCGTGCCATCCCCGTCGCAGCGGACTCCCCGACATGAAGGCGCCCCATATTCTCATCGTCGAAGCCCGCTTCTACGAGGACCTGGCCGACGAACTCGTGCGCGGCGCCGCCGAGCGCCTGACGGCGGCCGGCTGCACCTTCGAGCGGGTGGCGGTACCCGGCGCCTTCGAGATCCCGGCCGCGATCGCCATGTTCGACCGCGCCGGCCGCACCGTGCAGGGCGCCACCCGCTTCGACGGCTACGTCGCGCTCGGCTGCGTCATCCGCGGCGAGACCACCCACTACGACTATGTCTGCGGGGAAAGCGCGCGCGGTCTCCAGGACCTCGCGGTGCGCGAGGGCCTCGCCGTCGGCTACGGCATCCTGACGGTCGAGAACGGCGCCCAGGCCTGGGCCCGCGCCCGCGTCGGCGAGAAGAACAAGGGCGGCGACGCGGCCGCCGCCTGCCTCGCCATGGTCGACCTGAAGCACAAGCTGGGGCTGGCCTCGTGAGCGAACCTGCGAGCGAACCCGTGTCCGGCAGCACCATCGCCGGCCGCCGGGCGGCGCGGCTCGCGGCGGTGCAGGCCCTCTACCAGATGGAGTTCACCGGCGCCTCGGCGCGCCAGGCGATCGGCGAGTTCGTCCGCCATCGCCTCACCGACGGCGGCGTCGCCGGCGAGGAGGCCGACGAGCCGGCGCTGGAGGCACCCGACCGGCTGCTCTTCGCCGCCATCGTCGAGGGCGTCCGGGCGCGCTCGGACGAACTGGATACGATGATCGCCTCGGCGCTGTCGGGGGACTGGAAGGTCGAGCGGATGGAGGTGCTGCTGCGCGCCATCCTCAGGGCCGGCGCCTTCGAGCTCTTCGCCCGGCCCGAGACGCCGCCCGCCATCATCATCAACGACTATGTCGACGTCGCCCACGCCTTCTTCGCCCAGAAGGAGCCGGGGCTGGTGAACGCCGTGCTCGACCGGCTCGGCCGGGCGCTGCGGCCGGAGATGGAGGAGGGGCGGCGTGCCGGAACCGGCGCCGCTCGGTGAGTTCGAGCGCATCCGGCGCTTCTATCGCCCGCTCGCCAGCCGCACGCCGGGCGCCCTCGACCTCACCGACGATGCGGCCCTCCTGTCGCCCGCGCCGGGCCATGTGCTGGTGGTGACCGCCGACGCGCTGATCGAGGACGTGCATTTCCGCGCCGCCGATCCGCCGGACCTGGTTGCCCGCAAGATGCTGCGGGTCAACCTCTCCGACATCGCGGCGATGGGCGCCCGGGCGCTCGGCTACGTCATGACCACGGCGCTGCCGCGCCGCTGCGGCGAAGACTGGCTCGAGCGCTTCGCCGCCGGCCTCGCCGCCGACCAGGAAGAGTTCTCGGTCGGTCTCTTCGGCGGTGATTCGGTCGCGACTCCGGGACCGATCGCCCTGTCGCTGACCGCCTTCGGCGAGGTGCCGCTCGGTCAGGCGATCCGGCGCAACGGCGCCCGCCCCGGGGACGGGGTCTATGTCACCGGAACCGTCGGCGATGGCGCGCTCGGCCTGCTGGCATTGGATGGGCGCCTGCCGCCGGGGATCGGTGCTGCCGACCTCGCCTTTCTCGGCGACCGCTATCTCCTGCCCAGGCCGCGGGTCGCGGTCGGCCCGGTGCTGCGCGGCGTCGCCAGTGCCATGCTCGACGTGTCGGACGGGCTCGTGGCCGATCTCGGCCATATCGCCGAGACCTCGGGCGTGGGGGCGGAGATCGAGCGCGACCGCGTGCCGGTGTCCCCGGCCGGCCGTGCCGCGCTCGACCGCGATCCCGGCCTGTGGTCGGCGGTGCTGGGCGGCGGCGACGACTACGAACTGCTGTTCACGGCCCCGGGCCCGGTGCCGGAGACCGTGGCCGGCGTGCCGGTGCGGCAGATCGGCCGGGTGGTGGCGGGCGCAGGCGTCCGCGTGCTAGACGAGCAGGGTCGATCGCTGTCGGTGGCCGGCGCGGGCTACCGGCACTTCTGACGCGGTTCCCACCTCCGCGGAATACCCGGACCCGATGTCTGCCCCCGTTCCGTTCGCCGCCAAGGCGAACGTGGCCCTGCTTGCGCTGTGCCAGGCGCTGTCGATGACCGCGACCAACGTCATCATGGTGGTGACGGGGCTGGTCGGGCTGTCGCTCGCCGACGACAAGTCGCTGGCGACCGTGCCGCTCGGACTGCAGTTCACGGCGATGATGCTGTCGACTTTGCCGTCGGCCTTCCTGATGAAGCGGTTCGGCCGCCGCGCCGGGTTCACGGCCGGATCGGCGACCGGGGTGGTCGGGGCGGCGATCGCGACCTGGGCCATTCTCCATGCGTCCTTCTGGGGCTTTGCCGCCGGCAGCTTCGTCATCGGCTTCGCCAACGGCGTGGCCCAACTCTACCGCTTCGCCGCCGCCGACGCCTCGCCGGAACGGTTCCGCAGCCGGGCGATCTCGCTGGTGATGGCGGGCGGTATCGTCTCGGCCTCGTTCGGGCCGGAGTTCGCCAAGTGGTCCCGCGACCTGTTGGCGCCGGTCGTCTATGCCGGCTGCTTCCTGGTGGTGGCCGGGCTCCACATGGCCGCGATCGTGGTGCAGCGCTTCCTCACCATCCCGGCCCCGACCCGCGCCGAGCGCCAGGACCAGGGCCGGCCGCTGTCGCAGATCGTGCGACAGCCCACCTTCGTGGTCGCGGTGCTGGGCGGCATGGTCGGCTATGCCGTGATGTCGCTGGTGATGACCTCGACGCCGATCGCCATGGCGGCGTGCAGCCTGCCGTTCGAGGATTCGGCCTTCGTCATCCAGTGGCATGCGCTCGGCATGTATGTGCCGGCCTTCTTCACCGGCCATCTGATCCTGCGATTCGGCGTCATCAATGTCATGCTCGCCGGCATCGCGCTCAACGTCGCCTGCATCGCGATCAACCTCGCCGGCGTCGACCTCATGAACTTCTGGACCGGCCTGCTGCTGCTCGGCGTCGGCTGGAACTTCGTCTTCGTCGGCGCCACCACGCTGCTGACCCGCACGCACACCCCGGCCGAGCGCGCCAAGGTCCAGTCGCTCAACGATTTCCTGGTCTTCGGGCTGGTCACGGTGGCGTCCTTCTCCTCGGGCGCGCTGCTCCAGAACCTCGGCTGGGCCGCGGTCAATATCGGCGTCGCGCCGCTCCTCCTGGCGGTCCTGGCGGCGGTCCTGTGGCTGCGTGCGCGGCAGCCGGCCCTCGCCTAGAAAAAGCCGCCAAATCGCCGCGTGTTGCGCGGAATTGGGCGTTCTGGCATAACCCGCGCCGCTCTTGGGAGGCCGTGCCGCGCCGGGAGGCTTGGCGCGCGCGTACGGCCGACGGACCCGTCCGGGTCTCACGAAAGAAGGAACCGGCAATGACAGCGGCCTACTGGTTCACGCTCGCCTGCGGCGTGCTGGCGCTCATCTACGGGCTCTATGCCAGCCGCCTCGTTCTCGCGGCGAGCCCCGGCAACAAGCGGATGCAGGAGATCGCCGCGGCGATCCAGGAAGGGGCACAGGCCTACCTGAACCGGCAGTACCGCACGATCGGCATCGTCGGGATCGCCGTCTGCATCGTTCTCGGCATCTTCCTCGGACTGCACGTCGCGATCGGCTTCATCATCGGCGCGGTGCTCTCGGGCGCGGCCGGCTATGTCGGCATGAACGTGTCGGTGCGCGCCAACGTCCGCACCGCCGAGGCCGCGCGCAAGGGCCTGCAGCCGGCGCTCGACGTCGCCTTCCGCGCCGGCGCCATCACCGGCCTGCTGGTGGTCGGCCTCGGGCTGCTCGGCGTCGCCGGCTACTACGGCATCCTGCTCGCCTGGAAGGGCGCGGCCGACGACGCCAGCCTGCGCGCCGTCCTGGAGGCGCTGGTCGCCCTCAGCTTCGGCGCCTCGCTGATCTCGATCTTCGCCCGTCTCGGCGGCGGCATCTTCACCAAGGGGGCCGACGTCGGCGCCGATCTCGTCGGCAAGGTCGAGGCCGGCATTCCCGAGGACGACCCGCGCAATCCCGCCGTCATCGCCGACAATGTCGGCGACAATGTCGGCGACTGCGCCGGCATGGCCGCGGACCTCTTCGAGACCTACGCGGTGACGATCGTCGCCACCATGCTGCTCGGCGCCATCTTCTTCGCGGACGCCGCGCAGAAGGCCGTCATGATGATGTATCCGCTCGCCATCTGCGGCGCCTGCATCATCGCGTCGGTCATCGGCACCTTCTTCGCCAAGCTCGGCGCCAGCGGCAACATCATGGGCGCGCTCTACCGCTCGCTCATCGTCTCCGCCGTCATCTCCTTCGTCGTCATCGTCGCGGTGACGGCCTGGATGGTCGGGCTGAACGCGCCGCTCGCCCTGTCGTCCGGCACGATCACCGGCATGAGCCTGATCTGGTGCGTCGTCATCGGCCTCGCCGTGACCGGCCTCCTGGTCTGGATCACCGAGTACTACACCTCGACCGCCTACCGGCCGGTGCGCAGCGTCGCCAAGTCGTCGGTGACCGGCCACGGGACCAACGTCATCCAGGGCCTCGCGGTCTCGATGGAGGCGACGGCCCTGCCGGTGCTGGTGATCTGCGGCGGCATCATCGCCGCCTACCTGATCGCCGGCATCTTCGGCATCGGCATCGCCGCCACCACCATGCTGGCGCTGGCCGGCGTCATCGTCGCGCTCGACGCCTACGGCCCGGTCACCGACAACGCGGGCGGCATCGCCGAGATGTCCGACCTGCCCAAGGACGTCCGCAAGACGACCGACGCGCTCGACGCGGTCGGTAACACCACCAAGGCGGTGACCAAGGGCTACGCGATCGGCTCGGCGGCGCTCGCCTCGCTGGTGCTGTTCGCCGCCTACATCGAGGACATGCGCCACTACTTCCCGAACATCAACGTCACCTTCAACCTGCAGGACCCCTACGTCGTCGTCGGCCTCTTCGTCGGCGGCATGCTGCCCTTCCTGTTCGGCGCCATGGGCATGACCGCCGTCGGCCGCGCCGCCGGCGCGGTCGTGGTCGAGGTCCGCCGCCAGTTCAAGGAGATCCCGGGCATCATGGCCGGCAAGGCGAAGCCGGACTACGGCGCGGCGGTCGACATGCTGACCAAGGCGGCGATCAAGGAGATGATCATCCCGTCGCTGCTGCCGGTGGCGGCGCCGATCATCCTCTTCATCGTCATCGCGGCGATCGGCGGCAAGGTCGCGGGCTTCGCGGCGCTCGGCGCGATGCTGCTCGGCACCATCGTCACCGGCCTCTTCGTCGCCATCTCGATGACCTCGGGCGGCGGTGCCTGGGACAATGCGAAGAAGTTCATCGAGGAGGGCAACTACGGCGGCAAGGGGTCCGACGCCCACAAGGCGGCGGTCACCGGCGACACCGTCGGCGACCCCTACAAGGACACGGCCGGCCCGGCCGTCAACCCGATGATCAAGATCACCAACATCGTCGCGATCCTGCTCCTGGCCATCCTGGCGAAGGTCATGGGCTGACGCGCGAACGCCGGCGTCGGCGAACGGGCCCCGGGGGAAACCCCGGGGCTCGTTCCGTTTCGGCCCTCAGCCGATGAACTGGCTGAGCGGGCGCACGGCGATGCCCGCCTCGTCGAGACGGCGGCGGAGCAGTTGCGCCATGGCGACGGCGCCGGCGGTGTCGCTGTGGACCGAGATGGTGTCGATGGCGACCGGGATGCGCTTGCCGCCGACGCTGCGGATGGCACCGTCGGCGAGGAAGTCGAGGACGCGCCGGGCGCTCTCCTCGGCGTCGTGCAGGACGGCGCCGGGCAGCCCCCGCGACACGAGGTTGGCGTCGTCGTCGTAGGCGCGGTCGGCGAAGATCTCGCGCGCGACCGGGAGGCCGGCGCGTTCGCCGGCGCGCTCCAGTTCGGTGTTCGGCATCGCCATCAGGATGAGGCGGCGGTCGACGGCGCGGACGGCGCGGGCGATGGCGTCGGCCATCGCCTGATCGACGCAGGCCATGTTCGACATCGCCCCGTGCGGCTTGACATGGGTGACCCGGTGGCCCGCGACCTGGGCCATCGCCTGGAGGGCGCCCAGCTGGTAGACGATCGACTTCTCGAGGTCGCTCGGGCGCTCGCCGACGATGCGCCGGCGGCCGAACCCCCAGAGATCGAAGAAGCCCGGGTGGGCGCCGACATCGACTCCGTTGGCGAGCGCCGTCGTCACCGTCTCGTGCATGACCAGCGGATCGCCGCCATGGAAGCCGCAGGCGACGTTGGCCGAGGTCACGATCGACAGCATCGCCGCATCGTCGCCCATGCGGTAGGCGCCGAAGCCTTCGCCCATGTCGGAATTGATGTCGACCGTCTTGCCCATGGCGTGAAATCCCCGGTTGTGTCGCCTGAGCTATCGGTGCCTGGGTCCCGCCGGTCAAGACGGCTGTCTTGCAGTGCAGCGACGGGCCTTGACCCTGGATCGGCGCCACGCGAACAATGCGCCAGCAGGGGCGCGCGGCAACAAGGTTCGACAGGAACCGGCCCGTCGGCACGCTTCATGTTCAGGCGAGGGGAGACGAAGATGCGGAAAATTCTGACGGTGGCGGCCGTGGGGGCGGTGATGACGGCCGGCGCGGCGGCGGCCCAGACCAAGTGGAACATGCCGACGGCCTATCCGGACAGCAACTACCACACCCAGAACGTCCGCTGGTTCGCCGAAGAGGTGAAGAAGGCGACCGGCGGCAAGCTCGAGATCGTCGTCCATTCCGGCGCCTCGCTCTTCAAGATGCCGGAGATCAAGCGGGCGGTGCAGACGGGCCAGGTGCCGATCGGCGAGATCCTGCTGTCGGCCTACGGCAACGAGGACCCGGTGCTGGAAGTCGACGGGCTGCCCTTCCTGGCCGCCGGCTACGACGCTGCCTGGAAGCTCTACCAGGCGCAGCGGCCGGTCCTGCAGGGCAACCTGAAGAAGCAGGGCATGCTGATGCTGTTCTCGGTCGCCTGGCCGGGACAGGGGGTCTATTCCAAGAACCCGATCAACGCGCTCTCGGACTTCAAGGGCGTCAAGTTCCGGGCCTACAACGCGGTCACGGCGCGCCTCGCCGAACTGATCGGCGCCCAGCCGGCGACGGTGCAGCAGGCCGAGGTGCCGCAGGCCTTCTCCGCCGGCGTCATCAGCGCGATGATCACTTCGGGCGCGACCGGGGTCGACACCAAGGCGTGGGAGTTCTCCAAGTACTTCTACGAGACCGAGGCGATGCATCCGCGCAACGGCGTACTCGTGAACGAGCGGGCGTTCCGCCGCCTGTCCGAGGAGCAGCAGCGCGTGCTCCTCAACGTTGCCGAACTGGCCGAGAAGCGCGGCTGGGAACTGATGCAGAAGGTCTCCGACGACACCAAGGTGACGCTGGCCAAGAATGGCATGACCGTGTCCCCGCCGCCGGCGGCCCTCCAGGCCGAGTACCAGAAGGTCGGCGCGGCGCTCGTCGCCGAGTGGGAGAAGAAGGCGGGCGCCGCCGGCGCCGGCATCATCAAGGCGTACCGCCAGTAAGGGCGGAAATCGCCCGGGCCGGCTCCGCGAGGGGCCGGCCCGGTTCGATTCGTGCAGGTGGTGCCCGGGCGCTTGGCGGAGGGGCGGATGCGGCGATTTCTGGACGGCCTCTACTGGGCGGGCGGCGCGCTCGGCTGCGTCTTCATGGTCGGCATCGCGTCGACGATCATGGCCCAGATCGTCGGCCGGCTCGTCGGCTTCCAGGTTCCTTCGGCCGACGACATCTCCGGCTATTTCATGGGCGCCTCGACCTTCTTCGCGCTGGCCTACGCGCTGCGGCGCGGCGGCCATATCCGGGTCGAACTGATGCTCCAGCAGCTCGGCCCGGGGACCCGCCGGGCGTTCGAGCTCTGGTGCCTCGCCGCCGCCACCGCGATGAGCGGCTACGCCGCCTGGTGGTGCTGCTTCCTGACCTGGGAATCCTACACGCTGGGCGACGTGTCGCCCGGCATCGTGGCGATCCCGCTCTGGCTGCCGCAGCTGTCGATGAGCGCCGGGCTGATCCTGCTCACCGTCGCCTTCCTCGACGACCTGCTCACGGTCCTGTCGGGCGGCCGCGCCTCCTTCGAGACCGCCGATTCGACGCTGCTCGAATCCGATCAGCTCGGCGATGCCGCCGTCGCCCGCAACCCCAACTGAGGAAAGGCTGCGGCCGTGGACCTGATCGGGGTAGCCTTCCTCCTCATCCTCATCCTCTTCGTCCTTCTGGGCAGCGGCATCTGGGTGGCCCTGTCGCTGCTCGGGGCGGCGCTCGTCGCCATGGAGTTCTTCGCCGGCACCGAGACCGGCACGGTGATGGCGACCAAGTTCTGGGATTCGACCACCGGCTGGACGCTGACGGCGTTGCCGCTCTTCATCTGGATGGGCGAAATCCTGTTCCGCACCCGCCTGTCGGAGGACATGTTCGAGGGGCTGGCGCCGTGGATGGCGCGGCTCCCCGGGCGGCTCCTGCACGTGAACATCATCGGCTGCGGCATCTTCGCCGCGGTGTCCGGCTCGTCGGCGGCGACCGCGGCGACGATCGGCAAGATGTCGCTGCCGGAACTGAACCGGCGCGGCTACGACCAGGGGATGGCGATCGGGACCCTGGCGGGGTCGGGGACGCTGGGGCTGATGATCCCGCCCTCGATCATCATGATCGTCTACGGCGTCGCCGCCGACGTCTCGATCGGCAAGCTGTTCATCGCCGGCGTCCTGCCCGGGATCATGCTGGTGCTGCTGTTCATGGGCTACGTGATGATCTGGGCGAAGCTTCACCCGGCCCGGGTGCCGCCGGCCGATTTCGACTACAGCTTCGCCCAGCGCCTCTGGGCGTCGCGCCGGCTGATCCCCGTGGTGCTGCTGATCGCCGCCGTCATCGGCTCGATCTACGGCGGCGTCGCGACGCCGACCGAGGCGGCGGCGCTGGGGGTCGTCGGCGCGCTCGTGCTCTCCGCGCTGACGGGCACGTTGACCCGCAAGAGCTTCGGCGAGAGCCTGATGGGCGCCACCATCACCTCCTGCATGATCGCCTTCATCCTGGCCGGTGCGGCGGTGCTGACCATCGCCATGGGGTTCACCGGCATCCCGCGCGCGCTCGCCGGGGCCATCGGCGAGCTCGGCCTCAGTCCCTGGATGCTGCTGCTGGCGCTGACCCTCGTCTATATCGTGCTCGGCTGCTTTCTCGACGGCATCTCCATGGTCGTCCTGACGACCTCCGTCGTGCTGCCGATGGTCCAGGCGGCGAACATCGACCTGCTGTGGTTCGGGATCTATATCGTGCTCGTCGTCGAGATGGCGCAGATCACGCCCCCCGTCGGCTTCAACCTCTTCGTGCTGCAGGGCCTGACCGGCAAGAACATCTTCCGCATCGCCGCCGACACGATGCCGTTCTTCCTGCTGCTGGTCGTGGCGGTGGTCATCCTGTGGTTCTTCCCGGAGGTCGCGACCTGGCTGCCGGACCAGATGATCCAGCGGTGACGGCCGAGCCGGAGACCGGCCTCGGGGCGCCGCGCGTCCTGCCGGCCGGCGACGCGGCGCTGACGGTCGAACTGGGCGACACGGTCGATCCGGTCGTCAACCGGCGGGTCCTGGAATTCGACCGGCGGCTGCGCGCGGCGGCGCTGCCGGGCGTGCGCGAGAGCGTGCCGACCTACCGTTCGCTGTTCGTCCAGTACGATCCGGGCGCGGTGGACTTCGCCGGACTGGCGGCGGCGCTGCTGCGCCTGGTGCCGCCCGGCGACGTGCCGGTCGAAGGGCGGCGATGGATCTTCCCGGTCTGCTACGGCGGCGAGCATGGCATCGACCTGGAGCATGTCGCCGAACGCCACGGGCTGACCCCGGAGCGGGTGGTGGAACTGCATCTCGCGGCCGAATACCGCGTCTACATGATCGGCTTCGCCCCCGGATTCGCCTACATGGGCGGTCTGCCGGAGGCGCTGCACACGCCCCGCCGCCCGAGCCCCCGGCTGCGCATCCCCGCCAACTCGGTCGCGATCGGCGGCGTTCAGGCGGGCATCACCTCGATTCCCATCCCGAGCGGCTGGCATCTCCTGGGACGCACGCCGGCCCGCATGTTCGACCTCGCGCGGGGCGACGACGCCTTTCTGCTGGCGGCGGGCGACATCGTCCGGTTCGAACGCATCGACGCCGCGACCTTTGCGGCGCTCGAGACGGACCCGGGGCCGGTCGCGCGCCGGATCGACTGAGAACATGGGGCTGCTCCACGTCCGGGACCCCGGGTTGCTGGCGACGGTACAGGACGCCGGCCGCTACGGCTGGCAGCGCTTCGGCGTCGTCGTCGCCGGGGCGATGGATCTGCTCGCCTATCGGATCGCCAACGTGCTGGTCGGCAATCCGCCGGACGCGGCGGCGATCGAGTTCACCCTGACCGGCGGACGCTGGGAGATCGAGGGCGAGCCGCGGCGCGTCGCCGTCACCGGTGCGGCCTTCCTGGCGGCGGTCGACGGGCGGCCGGTTCCAGCCTGGCGCTCGTTCCTGCTGCGGCCCGGCCAGGTGCTGACGATCGGCCGCGCCGAGGACGGGCTGCGCGGCTATCTGGCGGTTGCGGGCGGCGTCGACGTGGCGCCGGTGCTGGGCAGCCGGTCGACCCATGTCCGGTCCGGCATCGGCGGCTGGCAGGGCCGCGCGCTGCGACCGGACGACGCGCTGCCGCTCGGCGCGGCCGCGGCCGGGGCGGAACTGGAATTGCCGGAGGCCGTGCGCTGGCCCCGTCCGTCACGCCTGCGCGTCGTGCTCGGACCGCAGGCCGGGCATTTCGGCCGCGATGCGATCGCCACCCTCGCCACGGACGCGTTCCTGGTCACTGCCGACGCCGACCGGATGGGCTATCGGCTGTCCGGGCCGACGCTGCGCCATGCCGGCAGCGACAACATCGTCTCCGACGGCATCGCGCTCGGCAGCATCCAGGTGCCGGCGAGCGGCCACCCGATCGTCCTTCTGGCCGACCGCCAGCCGACCGGCGGCTATCCGAAGATCGCGACGATCGTGACGCCCGACATCGGCACCATCGCCCAGGTCGGCCCGGGTGCCTCCCTGCGCTTCGAGATCGTGGAACTCGACGCCGCGCGGAGGCTGCGGCTGGCCTGGGACGCGCACATCGCGGCCCTGCCGGGCCTGCTGCGCCCGGCCGAAACGGGCGACCCGCTCGACAGCGCCCGCCTGCTCGGCCTCAATCTCGTCGGCGGGGTGACCGCCGGCGAGTGTTAGGTCAGATGCGGCCGCGCCGCATCGAGCGGAACTCGCCGACCCGGCGCATCCCTTCCTCGATCTCGGCCCGGCTCATGGTCGGGCCGATCGAATCGATGGCTTCGGCGGCGGTGCGGTCGCCCTTGGCGGCGGCGATCGACAGCCACTTGTAGGCCTCGGCCTTGTCGACCGGGACGCCGGTGCCCTCGGCATAGGCGGAGCCGACGCGATACTGGGCCCGCGTCATGCCGCTCTGGGCGAGCGGCATCCAGTGGCTGAGGGCGCAGCCGAAGTCGTTGATCTCGTAGCAGCGCAGCCCGGACCCATAGTCCTGGGCGGACGCCGCGGCGGGCGCGGCGAGGGCGATCGCCGAGGCGAGGAGGGCGATGGAACGCATCCGCATGGCGGGCTCCTGTCTTCTCTATTGCGCGGCCATCGGCCGGGGACGCCCCATCTCGGCGAGGCGCCGCTGCAGCCGGGCCAGGAGGTTGTCGAGCTCCGCCCGGTCCGTCGCGTCCAGCGCCGGGCCGGGGGAGCGCGTCCTGGCGGTCGCGATAACGCCGTTGCGGCGAAGCAGTTCCTTGCGGATCGCCA
>NZ_JAYSFE010000075.1:0-23522 GCF_041913585.1 Allostella sp. | reverse complement strand
GGAAATCGAACGTCTGACCCAGGATCTTCAGGTCGAGATTGCTCGCCCCGTTCCAACTAATGACCGCCATGACTGGCTACCTCCTCGTCTTTCGAATGCTGCCCGTTGATCGAGCCGGGCAAAGCCCGGCCGCCGGCTCCCAGTCCGAGAACTAACGCCCCGGAAGATAGATATGCGGTTTTGACCAACGCAAGCGATTTCCCTCGGACCCTTCCGGGCCCCGCTCCCGAGCCCCGGAATGTTGCCGGGTGGCAACAAGAGGGCCGTCGATCGCTGCGTCGCAGGAGGTATCGGACCGGTTCAATGTGACGGCCGTCACAAGGGGTGTCAAGAATCCGGGGGCCGCGCTCCGCCGGCCGACGGGCGGGCCGCGGCGGAGCAAGCGGTTGACGCCGTGGCCGACGGCGGGCATTGGTCGCCGACGCCGCCGTCGATCCGCCGTCGCCGGCGGCCCGACACCTGCCAGAGGCCCCGCTTGTCCCAGCCTTCCGTCGCGCCTTCCGTCGCGCCGTCCGTTGCGGTCGTCACCCGCACCAAGGACCGCGCCGTCCTGCTCCGCCGCGCGATGGAGAGCGTGCTGTCGCAGACCGCGACCGACTGGGTCCATGTCGTCGTCAACGACGGCGGCGACCCGGGGCCGGTCGACCGGCTCGCGGCCGCCTTCGCCGACCGCTATGCCGGCCGCCTCCGGGTCGTCCACAACCCGCGCTCGCTCGGCATGGAGGCCGCCTCGAACGTCGGGCTGCGCGCGGCGGACAGCCGCTACGTCGTCATCCACGACGACGACGACAGCTGGGAGCCCGAGTTCCTGGCGGCCACCACCGCCTATCTCGACCGCCAGGACGGCACCAGCATCGCCGGCGTCGTCACCCACAGCATCCGCATCGACGAGCGGATCGTCGGCGACCGCGTCGAGATCGACCGCCGCAGCCCCTACAACGACTGGGTCCGCAGCATCACGCTCTTCCGGATGGCCGGCGGCAACATGTTCCCGCCGATCTCGTTCCTCTTCCGGCGATCGATGCTGGACGAGGTCGGCTACTATCGCGAGGACCTGCCGGTGCTGGGCGACTGGGACTTCAACCTGCGCTTCCTCGCCCGGCGCGACATCGGCGTGCTGCCGCGGCCGCTGGCGCTCTACCACCACCGCCCGAGCTCGACCGATCCCGCCTACGCCAACTCGATCTTCGGCGCCCAGGACAAGCACGCCCTCTACGACGCGCTCATCCGCAACGAACTGATGCGCCGCGACCTCGACGCCGGCAAGGTCGGCCTCGGCACGCTCGTCAATCTCGGCCAGCACCTGTCGCTGCTGGAACTCAAACTGAACGCCCTCTTCGACGCCGCCCGCTTCAGCTTCCGGGTGCTCGAGGCGGTGCTGTCGCCGCTGCGCTGGGCGGCGCGAACCTGGCGGCGGCTGACCGGGCGATGACCGCCGCGACGCCCCTCTCCGCGGCCGGCCGGCGGCGCGTCGTCGTCGTCCTCGGGATGCATCGCAGCGGCACGTCGCTGCTGGCGTCCCTGCTGCAGGCGCTCGGCGTCGACCTCGGCCCCGACCTGCTGCTCGACCGGACGCCCGACAACGAGGCCGGCTACTGGGAGCACAAGGGCATCGCCGAGGCCCAGGAGGCGATCCTCGCCCAGCTCGGCCGCACCTGGTACCTGCCCGAGGGACAGGTCCCGCTGCCCGAGGGCTGGTGGCGCCTGCCCGAGCTGCGGCCGTGGCGGCGCCAGCTCGCCGACATCGTCGCCCGCGAGGTCGCCGCGACGGTCGGGACGTGGGGCTTCAAGGACCCGCGCACCGTCCGCCTGCTGCCGATGTGGCACGACATCTTCGCCGATCTCGGGATCGAGCCGGTCTGGCTGCTCGCCATCCGTCATCCCGAGGCGGTGGCGAAGTCGCTGGCCAAGCGCGACCGCATGACCGCGGCGGCCGCCCAGCTCCTCTGGCTCGACCACACGCTCGACGCCTTCCGCCATGCCGGCGACCGCATCGCCGCCGTCGTCGACTACGACGACTGGTTCGCGCGGCCGGTCGAGACGGCGCAGGCGACCCTCGCGCGGCTCGGCCTCGCCTGGCCCGCCGACACGTCGGCGCTGGAGGCGGTGGTCGGCCGCATCGTCCGCCCCGACCTGCGCCACGGCGAAGGCCGCCATCCGGCCACCCTGATGCCGGAGGTCCGGGAACTCTACGGGCTGCTCCGCGCCAGCGCCCCGGACGCCCCGCCGGCCGACGCGGTGCGGCCGCTGCTGGCCCGCGTCGACGGCGCCCGCCGGCTGCTCGCGGGCTGGGGCGAGTATGTCGCCCGCCACCCCGAGCGCGAGGCGGAGATGCAGCGACTGGGCCGCGACTTCGAGGAGATGCGCGGCCAGTTCGAGACGTTCCGCACCCGCGCCAAGGCGGATATCGCCCAGCAGCGCGCCCGCGCCGACGCCTTCGCCCGCGACCACGCCGCGCTGCAGGAACTCTACGCCGCGCTCGATGCCCGCCGGCAGGCGGCCGAGGGGGAGGTGGCGGCGCTGCACCGGCAGATCGGCGCCATCGCCGCCGAGCGCGACGCGATCGACGCCCGGCGCGCCGGGGTCGAGAACGAACTGGCCGCCCGCCAGCGCATCCTCGACCAGGTGATGCCGGACCCGGCGCGGGCGCTCGACGAGATCTGGAACTCGACCTCGCTGCGCCTCGTCCGACCGCTGCAGCGGCTGGTCGGCGGGCGCGCCGCCGCCGCGCGGCCGCCGACGCCGACGCCGGAAGATCAGGCGCGACTGGCCGTCGCCCTGCAGCAGGGCTTCTTCTGGAACCTGACCGGGCCGCTGCGCGCCGCCGCCCGGCTCTTGCGCGGCAGGGGGCGGCAATGACCGAGCGCGCCGACGACTACGGCCAGTACTGGGACCTCTACGTCCGGCAGATCTTCCCGCAGATCCGGACCCACGACCCGGACGGCGGCCGCCTCGCCTGGCCCGGCGACGAGTGGGGCACGCCCGAGATCTGGGAGCGCATCTACGCCATGGTCTTCGCCCCCGAACTCGACCCGCCGCCCGCGCGCGCGATCGAGATCGGCCCCGGCGCCGGCAAGTATACCGCCATGGTGCTCGACCATTGCCCGCAGGCCGAAATCCTGGCGGTCGACGTCTCGCCGGCCTATCTCGCCGTGCTCGAGGAGCGCCTGGCGCCGGCGATCGCGGCCGGCCGCCTCGCGACGGCCCGGCTCCTGCCGGAATGGGATCATCTCGCCCGGCTCGTCGCCGAGCGCGGCTGGCGCGGATCGGTCGATCTCGTGTTCTCGATCGACGCCATGGTCCATGTCGACCTGCAGTATCTCGTCGCCTACTGGATGGCGGCGGCCGACGCGCTGCGGCCCGGCGGCAAGATCATCATGAGCGTCGCCGACGCGACCTCGCCGCACGGCTTCGAGAAGCTGATGGCCGACGTGCCGACCTACTTCTCCTCGCAGGGCAAGATCACCTCGAAGTTCGAGTGGCTGTGCCCGCCGATGGTCGAGCATGTCCTCGGCCGGCTCGGCTTCGACGTCCGGTTCTTCCCCAAGCTCGCCGGCCGCGACTGCTGGTTCGTGGCGACGCGGCGGGCGGCCGAGGTCAGCGGAGCCAGTGCGACAGGTCTCGCCCGATGAGGCGGGAGAAGGCGGCGACCCGCGGCGCGTAGAGGTCGCGCAGCGGCTGGCGCAGCGATTCGCGCAGGGGCTCGCCGTCGCCGGCGTTGACCCGCTCGGCGAAGCGCGCGTCCGGCCAGCCGCGCGGGATCGCGGCATCGATCCCGAGATGCCCGCAGACCCGGTCCATGACGCCGCGGGGATCGGCGACGACGTCGTCGTGGAGCAGGACCAGGAACTGCTCCTTCGGGAACTCCGCCATCCAGCGCTCGAGGCAGCCGGCATAGTCGCCGCGCACCTGCGACTGGCCCGACCGGAAGACGTCGAGGAACCAGGCATCCGACAGTTCGCGCGGGTACATGAGCCCCCAGCGCGCGATCATCAGTGCCGCCGACCAGGCCCGCTCGATCGGATTGCGGGCAATGAAGACGAGCGGGGCCGCCGGCATCGTCCGCCGGACCTCGGCGATGCCGCCGGGCGAGATCGCGGCATAGCCCGGCGTGATGTCGCCGACCTTTCGGTCGGCGGGCGCGCGGGCGAACAGCCCCGCGTACCAGTCGATCCCGCGCTCGCGCTGCCAGTCCCAGAAATGCACCTCCTTGCCAGCCGGGAAAGCCACTTCCGGGTGGAAGTTCAGCATCTTGAAGAGCCAGGTCGTCCCCGCCTTCTGGGCGCCGATGCCGAGGAAGTCGGGCAGCCGGCCGGTCACCGTCCGCCCTCCCCGGACTCGGGACGGGCATCCGATTCGAAATCGAGATCGACCAGCCCGGCGCGCCAGCGGTCGGGGTCGGGCATCACCTTGAACATCGCGGCATCCACGAGACGATGGAGGAAGCGGCGCTCGGCCCCGGTCTCGGCCGAGACGCCGGCATTGACGAAATAGGTGCCGGGCAGGAGCCGGCAGCGGAAGGCGTGCCGGACCTGCCAGACCTCGCCGGCATGGACCTCGGCCAGCGCCCGGCCGGCCGACGCGGTCGAGCCGCCGGCGAGTTCGGTGCCGGCGACGGTGCGGATCAGCGTCCCGAAGCTGACGCCGGAGGCGGTCTCGGCGAAGGCGACGCGGCAGCGGATCTCGTAGGCGCCGCCCCGGCGCAGGACGTTGACGGGCGCCCCCTCGGGCGTCGTCACCCGCAGGTCGGAGATGGTGGCCCCCGCCGGCTCGTAGATGACGGCGGCCGCCGGCCGCATCGCGGCGTCGAGGAAGGCGTCGTCGCCGCCTTCCTCCGGCGGGGCGACGACCGGCTCCGTCTCCGGCCGGCCCGCGCGGATCGCAGCCCGGAGATGGGCGCGGCGCTCCGGCGGAGCGAAGAGCAGGCGATGGTACTGCGCGACGACGGCCCGCGGCTCGCCCTCGGCCAGTTTCTCGCCGTCGTCGATCAGGATGGCGCGGTCGCAGAGCGTGGTGACGTGGACGGCGGCGTGCGAGACGAAGAGGATGGTGCCGCCGCCGGCCCGGAACCGCTCCAGCCGGGCGAAGCACTTGCGCTGGAAGGCCTCGTCGCCGACCGCCAGCGCCTCGTCGACGATCAGGATGTCGGGCTCGACATGGACGGCGACGGCGAAGGCGAGCCGCACCCCCATGCCGCTCGAATAGGTGCGGAGCGGCTGGTCGAGATGGTCGCCGAGGTCGGCGAAGGCCGCGATCGAGGGCATCGCCTCGGCGATCTGCCGGTCGTCGAGGCCGAGGATGGCGGCGTTGAGGCGCGCGTTCTCGCGCCCCGTGAAGTCCGGGTGGAACCCGGCGCCCAGTTCGAGGAGCGCCGAGATCCGGCCCGAGGCTTCGACCCGCCCCGTCGTCGGCGTCATCGTGCCGGCGATGATCTGCAGCAGCGTCGACTTGCCCGACCCGTTGCGGCCGACGAGGCCGACCGTCTCGCCGCGGGCGACCTCGAACCCGATGTCGCGCAGCGCCCAGTGCTCGTCGACGTGCGCGGCCTCGCGCCGCAGCGCCTGGCGCACCCGGTCCCAGGGGGACGCGTAGCGGCGGTAGACCTTGCCGACGCCCTCGACCCGCAGGGCCGGCGCCTCAGAGGACATCGGCGAACCCACGGCGCAGGCGGCGGAAGAGCGCGAAGGCGACGGCGACCGCGACGGCGCCGGCGGCGAGCCCGATCAGCGTCGGCAGGCCCGGCAGCTGGCCGTCGAGCAGCACGCCGCGGACTTCCTCGACGGCGGCCGTCAGCGGGTTGAGGAAGAAGAGGCCGCGATAGGCCGCCGGCACCGCGTCGAGGGGATAGAAGATCGGCGACAGGAACATGAGCACGGTCAGCCCGACGGTGACGAGCTGGCCGATGTCGCGGGCATAGACGCCGACGCCGGCCACCACATAGGCGACGGCGAGCGCCATCAGCGCGACCGGCGCCAGCGCCACCGGCGCCAGCACCGCGGTCCAGGGCGGCAGGCCGACGAAGACGAGATGGCCGGCGAGCCACACCGCGAGCGCCAGGGCGGTGTGGAAGAAGCCGGCGAGCACCGCCGCCATCGGCAGCACCTCGACCGGGAAGAGCACCCGCTTGACGAGGCTGGCATGGGCCAGCACCAGGCCCGGCGCCCGCGCCACCGCCTCCGAGAAGAGCCAGTAGACGATGAGGCCCGCGAACAGCATCAGCCCGAAGGGCGCCCGCGGCCCCGTCGCCAGCCCCCAGCGCGCCTCGAAGACGATGCCGAAGACGAAGGTGAAGACGCCGAGATAGAGCAGCGGCTGCGCCACCGCCCAGACGAGGCCGAGCAGCGAGCCGCGATAGCGACCCTCGACCTCGCGCCGGGCGAGCTGGAGGATGAGCTGGCGCCAGCGCAGCGCCGTGCCGACCGGGCCCAGGACCGGAACCGGTGCCGTCATCGCACGAGGCGCCGCAGCACGCGGCGCGCGAGCCCGGTCCCCCGCCGCAGCACCGCATCGACATGGCGGCCGGCGAAGGGGATGCGCCGCAGCAGGTAGCTGCCGCCATTGACGAAATGGGCGAGGCGCGGGAAGGCGATCAGCATCTGGCCCGGCTTCCACAGCGCCGCCCCCACCGACTTGAGCCGGCGCTTCATGCTGGCGTCGGGCAGGCGCAGCAGCACCGGCACCGTCAGGCTGCGGCCGAAATCGGCCGAGCGCGGGCGCACCTGCATGCCGGGCAGGTCCTCCTTGCGGGGCCACAGGATCATCCGCCGCAGCCGGCGATAGGCGGCATCCGCCCGGCGCTCGACGGCGAGGAAGTCGGCCGCCCCGGCCGGGGAGCGGAAATGCTCGAGGATGCCCTGGAACATGGCGTCGTCGGCGCCCGGCTCCAGCACCGCCGGGTCGATCGGCAGGCCGTCCGGCACGCCGCGCCCGTCCGGCAGCAGCCGGTAGCCCTCGACGCTGGGCGCGGCGATCTCGAGCGGGTCCTCGATCAGGTGGTGGTAGGCGAAGAGGGCCTGGCCGGGTGCATTGGCGAACGGCTCCAGGCTGTCGACCGAGACGCCGAAGATGTGCCCGAAATGGGGAGCGGGCCCGCGGCCGTAGTCCCAGCGCCCGAAATAGAGCCCGTGCCAGTCCCATTGCGGGAAGTGCCGCATCAGCAGCGCCTGGGTCCCGCCGGTCCAGCCGGAATCGACCAGCACCGGGGTCGCGATGTCGTCGAGCAGTTCGTCGAGATAGCGCGCCAGCGCCGTCGCCTGTTCGGCGAAATAGGCGCGCACCGCCCGCCCCAGCGCGTCGTCCGCCTCGTAGACCGCGGCGAAGGACCCGATCGTGACCGGGGTGTGCGCCAGCACGTCCGGGAGGTCGATGCCGCGCCCGCGCAGCAGGCAGCGCAGCATGTAGCCGAGCGAACCCGCCCCGAACTCGCGCACCAGCGTCGGCGCGATGCCGACGAAGTCGTGGACGAGGCAGCCCTTGGCGGCGGCGACCCGAGAAATCGCGAGCTCGCCCATCGGCAGCACCGGGGTCGTGCCGGTCCGCTCGCACCACAGCCGGTAGAGCAGCCCGAGGCGCAGGCCACCGCGGGCGACGAAGAGCAACCGCGCGCCGCGGTCCTCGAAGCCGACGCCGGCGAGGTGCAGGCGACGGCAGAACTGCAGGAAGATCGGGCCCAGCAGCTCGCGGCCGAAGCGGCGCTGGGCGTCGCGGTCGGCCGCCACCGGCGGCTCCTCCGGCCAGTCGTCGCCGGCGAGGTGGGAATAGGCCTCGGGCGGTGGGAACCGCCGCTCGAGCGAGGCCTCCAGGTCCTCCGCCTCCGCCGCTGCCGCCGCGGTCGCCAGCGCCGGCGCCGTCACGCCGCCCGCCGCATCATGGCGCGGTGCTGCAGGATCGCCAGCTTCTGGCGCAGCCCGTGCAGGCGCCGCCAGCCCGCCGGGCGCGGCGTGTGCAGGACATGGATGCCCATGGCGCGCGGCGTCGCGACGTCGGCCTGCGCGCTGTCGCCCATGTGCAGCACCTCGCCCGGGGCGACCCCCTCCTCCGCCAGCATCACCCGGAAGAGGCCGCCGCCGCGCTTGGTGACGCCGCGGTCGGCGCTGCTGTAGCCGCCGTCGAGCACGAGGTCGGGCAGGAGGCGAGCGATCAGGCCGGCGATGGTGGCGGCCGGCAGGTACATGTCGCTGGCGAAGACGACCCGGCGCCCGGCCTGGCGCTGGCGGGCCAGCGCCGCGGCGAGCGGCCGGTTGCCGACCAGTTCGTCCAGCTCCGACTCGAACTCGACGTCGGAGAGGAGCGGCGCCAGCGCCGGATCGAGGCCGAGCGCGCGGGCGACCATGGCGAAGATCAGGTCGAGATGGCCCTCGCGCTCACCGTCGACGGTGCGGATGACGCGATAGGCGGTGCGGGCGGCGACGAGCCTCGCGGCATAGAGCGCGTCGGCGTCGACGGCGACGCCGCGGGCGGCCAGCGCCTTCGCCTGCATCTGGGCGACGCGGGCGAAGCGCGCCATCTCCGGCCGGGTGCCGCGCAGCAGCAGCGTGTCGAACACGTCGACGCTGACGAGGCGGATGGCATGGTCGCGGACGATGCGGTCGATCGCCTCGGTCGGGCGTCTCATCAGCCTCGGGTCCAGAATTGTCCGGCCGCCGCGGCCGGTCGCGGCGACGGTCTCGGCCGGCCATGCTTTAGCGGCAAGGGCGGGCAAAATCCATGGCTTCGCTTGACGGCGGGGGGGCGGCCATGGTCCGAGATCGCCCATGACCCAGCCCGAGAAATATGTCGACTACGAGGCCGCCTGGGACGGCTATGCCCAGCGCTGGCGCCAGGCCCATCCCGGTCTCGCCCATCTCGGCGACGAATGGATCGGCCGCGAGGCCGGCGCCGCCGAGACGCTCGCCGCCTATGTCGCGCTGATCCGCGAGCGCTTCGTACTGCCCTGGCTCGACCCGGCCGACACGGTGCTGGAGATCGGCGTCGGCGGCGGCCGCACGGCGGCGATCCTGGCCGACCATTGCCGCGAACTGATCTGCGCCGACGTCTCGGCCGAGATGCTGGAACTGACCCGCCAGCGCCTCGCCGCCGCGCCCGGCCGGACGGACCGCACCCGCTTCGTCAAGCTCGACGGCACCTCGCTCGCGGGCATCGCCGACGGCGCCGCCGACGCCTGCTTCTGCTACGACACGCTGGTCCATGTCGAGCCGCGGGACATCTTCAACTACCTGACGCTGCTGCCGCGGGTGCTGCGCGGCCGCCGCCGCTGCGTGCTCCACCATGCCGACACGCTCAGCGAGCGCGGCTTCGCCAAGTTCCTCGGCGACTGGCACCATTCGATCGGCGGTCGCCGCCACGGCGAGGCCTTCTCGGTGATGACGCCGGCGATCATGCGCCGCTTCCTCGACCATCTCGGCTACCGCGTGCTGCTCGAGGACCACGAGACGGTCCCGCGCGACTGCGTCTGGGTCTGCGAGGCGCCGCCCGTCCGGGACTAGCGCCCGGGACTAGTGCCGGAAGTGGCGGTGGCCCGTCAGGACCATCGCCAGGCCCTGCGCGTCGGCGGCGGCGATCACCTCGGCGTCGCGCATCGAGCCGCCGGGCTGGATGACGGCGGTGCAGCCGGCGGCTGCGGTCGCCAGCAGGCCGTCGGCGAAGGGAAAGAAGGCGTCGGACGCGGCGACCGAGCCCTTGGCCGGGCTCTCCGCCAGGCCCGCCAGCCGGCCCGAATCCTCGGCCTTCCAGGCGGCCATCCGGGCGCTGTCGACGCGGCTCATCTGGCCGGCGCCGATGCCGACGGTGGCGCCGCCCCGGGCATAGACGATGGCGTTCGACTTGACGTGCTTGGCGACGGTGAAGGCGAAGACGAGGTCCGCCATCTCCTGCGGCGTCGGCGCGCGCTTCGTCACCACCTTCAGCTCGGCCGGCACCACCGGCCGCGAGTCGCGGGTCTGCAGCAGGTAGCCGCCGGCGACCGAGCGCAGGGTCATGCCGGGCGCCGCCGGGTCCGGCATCCCGCCGGTCAGCAGCAGCCGCAGGTTGGCCTTGCGGGCAAGCGCCGCCTTCGCCTCCTCGGTGGCGTCGGGGGCGACGATCACTTCCAGGAAGAGCTTGCCGATCGCCTCGACCAGCGACGCCTCCAGCGGCCGGTTGATGGCGACGATGCCGCCGAAGGCGCTGACCGGATCGCAGGCGAGCGCCCGGCCCCAGGCATCGAGGATCGAGCCGCCCTCGGCGACGCCGCAGGGGTTGGCGTGCTTGACGATGACGACGGCCGGGTGGGCGAACTCCGCCGCCAGCTCGAAGGCGGCGTCGGTGTCGTTGAAATTGTTGAAGCTGAGCTCCTTGCCCTGGACCTGGACGGCCGTCGCCACCCCCGCCCGGCGCTCGGTGCCGACATAGAAGGCCGCCGCCTGGTGCGGGTTCTCGCCGTAGCGCAGCACCTGTCGGCGCTCGGCCGCGGCGACGAAGGTGGCGGGGAACGTCTCGCCCTCGCGGGCCGCCATCCAGGCGGCGACGGCGGCGTCGTAGGCGGCGGTATGGGCATAGGCGGCGGCGGCCAGCCGCCGGCGCAGCGGCAGCGAGGTGGCACCGGACTGCGCCTCGAGTTCGGCCAGCAGTTCCGCATATTGCGCGGGCGCGGTCACCACCGCCACGAAGTCGTGGTTCTTGGCCGCCGCCCGGATCATCGCCGGGCCGCCGATGTCGATGTTCTCGACGCACTCCGCCTCGTCGGCGCCGCGCGCCACCGTCTCGCGGAAGGGGTAGAGGTTGACGACCACGAGGTCGATCGGCCGGATGCCGTGCCGCGCCATGGCCGCCACATGCTCGGCCTCGTCGCGGCGGGCGAGGATGCCGCCGTGGATGCTGGGATGCAGGGTCTTGACCCGGCCGTCCATGATCTCCGGGAAGCCAGTATGGGCGGACACCTCGGTGACCGGAACGCCCGCCGCCGCCAGCGCCTTGGCGGAGCCGCCGGTCGACAGGATCTCGACCCCGCGCGCCGCCAGCGCCCGGCCGAGCTCGACGAGCCCGCTCTTGTCGGAAACGGAGATGAGGGCCCGACCGATGGCGATCGGGGCGAGCGTGGCTGCGGCCATGGCAGGCGAACCGGCGATGTTGCGGGGGAATTTGCGGCCGGAACTTAGTCGCCCGCCCCCGCCGCCGGCAAGCCGGGCGTCGATTCGCCGCGCTCCGCCGGGACAATGCATTCTGCCTCGACCGGCCTTCGCGCGGCCCGGGGAGCAGTGCTAGGGTCCGCCGCCTCCCCCATCCCACCCGACCACAGCCGGAGACCCGATCATGGCGAGCGCAGCCGAGGAATTCCTGACCCTGCACGAGATCGTCAAGGCGGCACGCGAGCGCCTCGACAAGGGCCGCTGGGACTACCTCATGGGCGCGACCGAGACCGAGACGACCTTCCGCCGCAACCGCCAGGCGATCGATTCCTGGGCCTTCCGGCCGCGGGTGCTGCGCGACGTCAGCCAGGTCGAGACCGGCACCACCCTCTTCGGCCGCAGGATCGCGATGCCGGTGCTGATGGCGCCGATCGGCTCGCTCGAATCCTTCGAAGCCGGCGGCGGGGCGACGGCGGTCAGGGCCGGCGGGCGGATGAACGTGCCGCTGATGCTGAGTTCGGTCTGCAATCCCGGCCTCGAAGCCGTCGCCGACGCCGGCCCGGACGCGCCGCGCATCTTCCAGCTCTACGTCCGCGGCGACCACGCGTTCGAGGACGACCATGTGAAGCGGGCGGTCGACCGCGGCTACTTCGCCTTCGCCGTCACCGTCGACACCGCCCACTATTCCCGGCGCGAGCGCGACCTCGCCAACCGCTTCGTCAAGCCGTGGCGCCAGGCCGCGACCGGCATGGACTGGCAGGCCGCCTACAGCTGGGACAACGTCAAGCGCTTCAAGGACAAGCACCGGATCCCGCTGATCCTGAAGGGGATCGGCACCGGCGAGGACGCGGCGGCGGCGGTCGCGATCGGCGTCGACGGCGTCTACGTCTCCAACCATGGCGGCCGCCAGCTCGACCAGGGCCGCGGCTCGCTGGAGGTCCTGGAAGAAGTGGTGACCGCGGTCGCCGGGCGCGCCACCGTCATCGTCGACGGCGGCTTCTACCGCGGCACCGACATCGTCAAGGCGATCGCGCTCGGCGCCGACTGCGTCGGCTGCGGCCGCATGACCGGGCTCGGCATGGCGGCGGCCGGCGAGGAGGGGCTGGTCCGCGTCCTCGACCTGCTGAAGGAGGAGATCACGATCGCGCTGGCGCTGCTCGGCTGCCGCAACCTGGGCGAGCTCTCGCGCAACCACCTGTCGCGCTCGCAGCCGGTGGCCCCCGCCCACGCCCTGAGCGCCTTCCCGCTGCTGGCCGAAGGCTACTGAGGCGCGGGCCGGCCCTTGCCGCGAGGGGGAGGCGCCCGCTAGGGTCCGGCTCCCCACCACGGCCCCGGCGAGGCCCCGATGCCGCTCCCCGATCTCGACGCCCTCAGCCGCGCCGCGGCGACGGTCCACGCGGTCTTCGGCCCGACGCCGCAGATCCACTGGCCGCTCCTGTCGGCGCGGGCCGGCGCCGAGGTCTGGGTCAAGCACGAGAACCACACGCCGGTCGGCGCCTTCAAGGTGCGCGGCGGCATCGTCCACATGGCGAACCTGCGCCGCGAGCGGCCCGACCTCCGGGGCGTCATCACCGCGACCCGCGGCAACCACGGCCAGAGCATCGCGCTCGCCGCCCGCGCCGCCGGGCTGACCGCGACCGTCGTCGTCCCGCACGGCAACAGCGTCGAGAAGAACGCGGCGATGCGGGCGCTGGGCGCCGAACTGGTCGAACACGGGCACGACTTCCAGGCCGCCTACGAGTTCGCCGTCGCCGAGGCGGGCGCGCGCGGGCTGCACATGGTGCAGTCCTTCCAGGATGATCTCGTCGCCGGCGTCGGCACCTACGCGCTCGAACTCTTCTCCGCCGTCCCCGAGATCGACACGGTCTATGTCCCGATCGGGCTCGGGTCCGGCATCTGCGGCACCATCGCCGCCCGCGACGCGCTCGGCCTTTCGACGAAGGTCGTCGGCGTCGTCGCGGCGGGGGCGCCCGCCTATGCCCTCTCCTTCGCCGCCGGCCATGCGGTCTCGACCAACCGCGCCGACACGATGGCCGACGGCATGGCATGCCGGGTTCCGGTCGCCGAGGCGGTCGCCCTGATCGCCCGCGGCGCCGACCGCATCGTCACCGTCGACGACGGCGAGATCGCGGCCGCCATGCGCCACTACTTCACCGACACCCACAACGTCGCGGAGGGGGCGGGCGCGGCACCGCTGGCCGCCCTGCTCCGGGAACGCGACCGCATGGCGGGCCGGCGCGTCGCGCTGGTGCTGTCCGGCGGCAATGTCGACCGCGCCGTCTACGCCCCCATCCTGGCCGCCGAGGACACCCCATGACGACCGACATCGCGATCGCCCGCGCCGCCTCGCTGAAGCCGATCGAGGAGATCGGCGCCCGCCTCGGCGTGCCGGCCGAGGCGCTGTTCCGCTACGGCCCGCACAAGGCGAAGATCGACCTCGCCTGGGCCGGCGAGCGGGCGAAGACCCCGCGCGGCAAGCTGATCCTGGTGACGGCGATCAACCCGACCCCGGCCGGCGAGGGCAAGACGACGACGACGGTCGGCCTCGGCGATGCCCTCAACCGCATCGGCAAGAAGGCCGCCATCTGCCTGCGCGAGCCGAGCCTCGGCCCCTCCTTCGGCATGAAGGGCGGGGCGGCCGGCGGCGGCCATGCCCAGGTGGTGCCGATGGAGGACATCAACCTCCACTTCACCGGCGACTTCCATGCCATCACCGCCGCCCACAACCTGCTGGCCGCACTCCTCGACAACCACCTCTACTGGGGCAACGGCCTCGGCATCGACCCGCGCCGGGTCAGCTGGCGGCGCGTCCTCGACATGAACGACCGGGCGCTGCGCCAGATCATCGTCGGGCTGGGCGGCGTCGCCAACGGCCTGCCGCGCGAGGACGGGTTCGACATCACGGTGGCCTCCGAGGTGATGGCGATCTTCTGCCTCGCCCGCGACCTCGGCGACCTCCGCGAGCGCCTCGCCCGCATCGTCGTCGCCGCCACCCGCGACCGCAAGCCGGTGACCGCGGGCGACCTCAAGGCCGACGGCGCGATGACGGTGCTGCTGAAGGACGCGCTCGCCCCCAACCTCGTGCAGACGATCGAGAACAACCCCGCCTTCGTCCATGGCGGGCCGTTCGCCAACATCGCCCACGGCTGCAACTCGGTGCTGGCGACGACGACCGCGCTCGGCCTCGCCGACTATGTCGTGACCGAGGCCGGCTTCGGCGCCGACCTCGGCGCCGAGAAGTTCTTCGACATCAAGTGCCGCAAGGCCGGCCTCTCGCCCGCCGCCGCCGTCATCGTCGCCACCGTGCGGGCCCTGAAGATGCATGGCGGCGTCGCCAAGGCCGATCTCGGCCGCGAGAACGTGGCCGCGGTCGAAGCGGGCTTCACCAACCTCGCCCGCCATGTCGAGAACGTGCGCCGCTTCGGCGTGCCGCCGGTCGTCGCCCTCAACCGCTTCGCCACCGACACGCCGGCCGAGCGCGAGGCCGTGGTCGCCGGCTGTCGCCGGCTCGGCGTCGAGGCCTACGACTGCTCGCACTGGGCGGACGGCGGCGCCGGCGCCGAGGGCCTCGCCCGCGCCGTGGTCGACCTCGCCGAGGGCGGCTCGGCCCGCTTCCAGCCGCTCTACGGCGACGCCCTGCCGATCCTCGACAAGATCCGCACGATCGCCACCACCCTCTACGGCGCCGCCGACATCGCTCCGGACGCCAAGGTCGTCGCGCGCGCGCAGGAACTGGAGAAGAGCGGCCACGGCAACCTGCCGGTCTGCATGGCCAAGACCCAGTACAGCTTCTCGACCGACCCCGACGCCAAGGGCGCGCCCTCGGGCCATGTCGTGCCGGTGCGCGAGCTGCGGCTCCTCGCCGGCGCCGGCTTCGTGGTCGCGCTCTGCGGCGACATCATGACCATGCCCGGCCTTCCCAAGGTGCCGGCGGCGGAGTCGATCGGCCTCGACGCCGAGGGGAACGTGGTGGGGCTGTTCTAGACCCGGGTCAGTCACCGGCGAGGTCGAGCCCGATCGCCAGCGCCTGCACGAGGCAGAGCGGCGCCACCATCGTGCGCATCGCCGCTTCCGGCATGTCCGGGATCTCGAACACCAGCCGGGCGCCGGCGGCGATCGGGCTGAGCAGGCTGTCGGTGATGGCGATCGCCGGCACGCCGCGCGCCACCAGTTCGGGGAAGAGCCGGACGGTGTCCGGATAGTAGCTGCGGAAGCTGACGGCGATCAGCGCGTCCTCGGCGGTGGCGGCGTGGGCCTGCTCGCCGATGCCGCCGCCGATGCCGTCGAGCAGCACCACCCGGCGGCCGAGCTTGCGCAGCACGTAGGCGAGGTGGGCCGCGACCGGGTAGGAGCCGCCGAGCCCCAGCAGGTAGATGTCGCGCGCCTGCCCCAGGAGCGCGACGGCCGCGTCCAGGTCGCGCTCCGGCACCGACTGGGAGAGGGTGTCGAGGGCGGAATGGGCGTCGCGCACGAAGCGCTCGAGCACCGCCCGCGGCCGGCGACCGAGGACCGAGGCCTCGTCCCGCGTCATCCGCGCCAGCCGCGCCTTGTAGCTCGGCGCCACCCCCGCCACGAGCCGCGAACGGAAGACCTGCTGCATCTCGGTGAAGCCGTTGAAGCCCACCGCCCGGGCGAAGCGCACGATCGCCGAGGGCTGCACGCCCGTCCGCCCCGCCACCTCCGCCACCGTGCCGAACGCCACGTCGGTCGGGTGGTCGAGAACGAATTCCGCCACCTGCTGCAACCGCCCCGGCAGGTCGGCATGGCGCTGCGCGATCGCCGTGCGCAGCGCGTCGTAGGCACCGATCCGGGCTTCTTCGTCGCTCATGCCACCATCGCGGTCTGGATCATTCATTCCACTTTACAGCACCATTTGGAATGCGCATTCTATTTCCGAAGACGAGCGAACAACGTCGTCGATGGAGGGAACGATGAGCAGCAGCGGCATCTCGCGGCGCCGGGCGATGCAGGGCAGCCTGATGGCGGCGGCGCTGGCCGGCGGGGCCACGATGTTCGGCCCGTGGAAGCACAACCGGGTCTGGGCCCAGGGCGCGGCCAAGCCGATCAAGCTCGGCCTGACCTGCGACGCCAGCGGCCAGTACGGCGCCAGCGGCCAGGACGACCTCCTGGGGATGCGGCTGGCGATCGACGAGTTCAACGCCCGGGGCGGCGTGCTGGGGCGCAAGGTCGAGTGGATCACCACCGACACCGAGACCAACCCCGCCACCGCGACCCGCGTCGCCGAGCGCTTCATCGCCCAGGAGCAGTGCGCCTTCCTGATCGGCGCCGTCCATTCCGGCGTCGCCAACGCCATCACCCAGGTCGCGGCCAAGTACGGCACGATCTACATGAACACCAACTCGTCGGCGCCGAGCGAGGCGGGCGAGAACTGCTCGCGCATCAAGTTCGTCTGGGACGGCAACGGCACCAACTTCTCCAAGGCGGCGGTCAAGAACGCCGTCGAGGGCATCGGCAAGCGCTGGCTGCTGCTGACCAACGACTATGTCTGGGGCCACACCACGTCGGCCTCGACCAAGGCGCTGGCCGAGGCGGCGGGCGCCCAGATCATCGACAACCTGCTGGTGCCGCAGAACACCCGCGACTTCACCTCGTACCTCCTGAAGGTGCAGCAGCTGAAGCCGGACGTCGTGGCGACCGCGATCGGCGGCGACGACATCAAGGCGCTGCGCCAGCAGATCACCGACCTGCGCCTCGAGGAGCGCACGGCCTGGATCAACAACCAGCAGGACTGGCCGGACATCTGGGGCGCGCCCGAGAGCCTGTTCGGCGTCTTCGGCACCACCTGGTATCACAAGCTGAAGCTGCCCGGCGTCGACGACTTCGTGAAGCGCTGGCAGGCGGCTTTCCCCAAGTCGCCGATCCCGGTGCCGGGCAACGTCTCCTACAACGGCTACATGGCGACGCGCGAGCTGCTGCGGGCGGTCGATCGCGCCGGCGGCACCAACAACGGCAAGGTCATCCGGGCGCTGGAGGGCCACAAGATGCCGGCCGCCGAGCGGATGCAGCATTTCGACGCCCATATCGACCCGGCGACGCACCAGGTGCAGCAGACGATCTACCTCGCGCGCCGCAACGCCAAGCCGGCGGACAAGACCGATCTCTACGAGATCCTGAGCCAGACGACGCCGGCCAACGCGCTCGACGACGCCGCTCCGACCAAGTGCCGGCTGGCCCCCTTCGAGCAGCTGCCGACCTACGAGATGTGAGGGGCGGCGGCGCCCCCCTCGCATCCAGACCGGCCGGGGCGCCAGCCGCCCCGGCCGCCCGTCCCGCCACCGGTCAGGCCGATGCTCGTCAACCTGCTGCCCCACCTCGTCAACGGCCTCACCCTCGGGTTGCTCTTCGCGCTGATCGCGCTGGGATTCATGCTGATCCTGGGGCTGATGGAGCAGATCAACCTGGCGCACGGCTCGCTGTTCGCGCTGGGCGCCTATTTCGCCTACGCCATCGCGACCCCGCGGCTGCCCTGGACCGATGCCAACGCCGCCTGGGCAATGGCGCCGCTCGGCTGGCGCTACGCCGCGGCGCTGCTCGTCGCGCCCGTCCTGGTCGCGCCCTTCGGGCTCGTCATCGAGCGGCTGATGCGCCGGACCTACGGGCAGGACCCGCTCTACGGACTGCTCCTCACCTTCGGCATCGCGCTCGTGCTGGAGGACGCGATCCGCACCGTCTGGGGCACCCGCGACTACAGCCTGCAGGTGCCGCGCGACATCTCGGGCGGCTTCTTTCTGCTCGACCTCATCTGGTCGCGCTATCGCTTCTGGGCCGCCGCCTTCGCCATCGTCGCCATGGCGCTCGTCTGGGTCGTCGTCGAGCGCACGCGCTTCGGCGCCATGGTCAAGGCCGGCGCCCACGACACCGAGATCGTGCAGGCGATGGGCATCGACATCCGCAGGCTGCGGGCCGGCGTCTTCGCGCTCGGCACCGTGCTGGCGGCGCTGGCCGGCGTCATCATGGCGCCGATCTGGGGCATTCGCCCGCACATGGGCGTCGATGCGGTGGTGCCGGCCTTCGTCGTCATCGTGCTGGGCGGCGTCGGCTCCTTCTGGGGCGCGGTCCTGGCCGGGCTGATGGTCGGCATGGTCGTCGGCCTGTCCGGCGCCTATGCGTCCGAATGGTCGCTGCTCTCGATGTACCTGCTGCTGATCCTGGTCGTGACGTTCCGCGCCCGCGGGCTGTTCGGCAAGAAGAGCCTGCTGGAGGCATGATGACGGCCGCCGCTCCGGTGCGCGCCCACCTCGTGCGCACCTTCACCCCGACCATGCTGCTGACCTGGGCGGTGCTGGCGACCCTGCCCTTCTGGATCGAACGGGTCGGCCTCTACCAGTATCTCGCGGTCGAGGTGCTGATCTGGGCGACCTACGCGCTCGCCTTCAACCTCGTGCTCGGCCATGCCGGCCTGCCCTCCTTCGGCCACGGCGCCTTCTTCGGCATCGGCGCCTATGCCTTCGGGCTGGCGCAGTTCAACATCGCGGCCAACCTGTGGGTCTGCATGGCCGCCGCGCTCCTGGCGGCGGCCGTCGCGGGTGCGCTGGTCGGCTGCTTCATCTCGCACCGGCGCGGCATCTATTTCGCGCTGATGACGATCGCCTTCGGCCAGGTCTTCTGGTTCGTCGCGATCAAGGCGCACGGCATCACCGGCGGCGAGGACGGGCTGCTCCGCATCGTCCGCCTGCCGGTCGAACTCGGCGTCGCCGCCATCCCGATGGAGGACAATGTCAGCCTCTACTACGGCGTGCTGGCGGTCTTCGTCCTCGTCTCGCTCGGCCTCTGGCGGCTGGTGCACTCGCCCTTCGGGCGGGTGGTGAAGGCGATCAAGCAGAACGAGCAGCGCGCCCGCTTCGTCGGCTACGACGTGTGGAAGGCCAAGTTCGCCGTCCTCGTCCTGTCGGCGGCGCTGTCCGGCCTCGCCGGCGGCCTCTTCGCCATGGCCCAGCGGTCCGCCTTCCCGGACGTCATGAGCCTGCACTATTCCGGCTACGTGGTGATGATGACGCTGGTCGGCGGCGGCCTCGTCTCCTTCTGGGGGCCGGTCGCCGGGGCCGTCGCCTTCCTCCTGGCGCGCGACCTGATCGGCGCCGTCACCACCGGCTGGATGCTGTGGTTCGGGATGCTGTTCGTGGTGCTGGTGATGTTCCGCCCGGACGGGCTGGCGGGCATCGCCGCCGGCCTGCGGCGGACGCCCGCGGCGACACCCCGGCCGGGGAGCGGCTGAGCCATGGCGCTGTTCGAAGCCCGCTCCCTGCACCTGCGTTTCGGCGACCGGGTGGTGCTGGAGGACGTGTCGCTGGCGTTCGCGGCCGGCGGCCTCTCCGGCATCATGGGGCCGAACGGCGCCGGCAAGACCACCTGCTTCAACGTGCTGACCGGCCGCTACCGCCCCGACCGCGGCCAGGTCCTGTTCGAGGGCCGCGACATCACCGGGATGGCGCCGCACCGCATCGCCCGCCTCGGCGTCGCGCGGTCGTTCCAGCTGATGAACCTCTTCGACGAGTTCTCGGTGTTCGAGAACGTCGCCGTCGCCCTGCCGGCGACCCGGCGGCGGGTCGCCGACCCGTTCGGCCGCGCCTACGGCGACCCGGCGACGGTCGCCGCCGCCATGTCCGTGCTGGAGCGGGTCGGCCTCGCCGACCGCGCCGACCAGCCGGCGAAGTCGCTGCCCTACGGCGCCCGGCGCGCGCTCGAGATCGCGGTCGCCCTGGCCTCGGAACCCAAGCTGCTCTTCCTCGACGAGCCGACCGCCGGCCTCGGCTCGGACGGCCGGGCGCGGCTCGCCGAACTGATCCGGTCGCTGAAGGGCCAGGTCACCATCGTCGTCATCGAGCACGACATGGAGTTCCTCTTCGGCCTCGCCGACGAGATCTCGGTCATCCACTGGGGCCAGGTGATCGCGCACGGCACCCCGGCCGCGCTCAGGACCAACCCCTGGGTGATGGAATCCAAGCTCGGGAGCGTCGCCTGATGCTCGAGGTCGAGGCGATCGACACCTTCTACGGCGAGACGCAGGCGCTGTTCGGCGTCTCGCTGGCGGTGGCAGCCGGCGAGGTGCTGGCGCTGCTCGGCGCCAACGGTGCCGGCAAGAC
Source organism: Allostella sp. (assembly GCF_041913585.1). NCBI lineage: Bacteria > Pseudomonadati > Pseudomonadota > Alphaproteobacteria > Rhodospirillales > Allostellaceae > Allostella > Allostella sp. Next base: position 3,313 of record NZ_JAYSFE010000075.1, on the reverse strand, counting down.
GACGCTGCTGCGCTCGATCCTCGGCCTGACGCGGCCGCGCCGCGGCGAGATCCGGTTCCGCGGCCGCGCCGTCACCCGCCGCCCGACGCACGAGATCGCGCGCGCCGGCATCGGCTGGGTGCCCGACGACCGCCGCCTCTGCCCCACCCTGACGGTCGCCCGGAACCTGTCGCTCGCGATCAAGGCGACGGGCTTCCGCCGCTGGACCATGGCCGAGGTGACGGACCTGTTCTCGCCCCTGAAGTACCTGATGGCGCGCGAGGCCGAGACCCTGTCCGGCGGCGAGATGCAGATGGTGGCGATCGCCCGCGCGCTGCTGGGCGCCCCCGGCCTCGTCCTCTTCGACGAACCGAGCCAGGGGCTGGCGCCCAAGATCGTCGACGACGTGATGGCGGTGATCGGCCGCCTGCGCGGCGAGGGCATCGCCGCCATCGTCGTCGAGCAGAACCCGGACGTGGCGCTCGCGGTCGCCGACCGCGCCGTCGTGCTGTCGCGCGGGCAGGTCGCCTGGGCCGGCACCCCGGCCGCGCTGGCGGCCGACCCGGCCCTGCGCCGCCGGTTGCTGGGCGGCCTGCAATGACCGACGCACTGCTCGTGCTGGACGGCGTCGGCAAGGTCTATCGCCGCGGGCTGCTGTCGCGCGAGACGGCCTTCCGCCTCGAGGTCGACCGCGGCTTCGCCGGGCGCCAGATCGTCGGCGTGCTCGGCCCCAACGGTGCCGGCAAGACGACGCTGTTCGAGATGATCGCCGGCTCCAACCCGCCGACCCAGGGCCAGGTCCGCATCGCCGGGCAGGACATCCACCGCGTCCGCCCGCGCGAGCGCGACCGCCTCGCCATCCACTACCACCAGTCCTATCAGGTGCGGCGCTTCCGCCGGACCCGGCTGGCCTGGACGATGGAGCGCGCCGCCAGCCCCTATCCCCTCGTCCACCTCTTCGACGAGCCGCAGTTCAACACCCAGGACGGCTATATCGGCTTCATGCTCGATTTCTTCCGTCGCCTGAAGGGCGAGGGAAGGCTGGTCTTCGTCTGCCTGCACCCGACGGCGCCGTTCCAGATCGACATCCTGCGGGAGATCTGCGACCGCTTCCTCTTCGTCGCCGGCGGCGAGGTGCGGGGCTTCGACGACCTGGCCGCGACTGCCGCCGACCCCGCGGTACGGCGCTATCTGGGCGCGCTGGCCGACCACGCGGGGCCGGAACCGAACCCGTAGCGCGCCGTTGCCGGAGCCGACGACCGCATCCGCCTGGCGTGCCGGACGGGACGCGGTGACGGCAGCCGGCTACCAGCCGCCCGTCTCCAGCCAGCGATCGACCTGGTCGAGGCGGTCGGAGCCCCAGAAGGGCTCGTCGTCGACGAAGATGAAGGGCGAGCCGAAGACGCCGCGGGCGATTGCGGCATCGACCTCGGTCTTGAGGCGTTCCTTGACGGCCGGCTCCAGCATGCCGCGCGCGAGGTCGGCCGGGTCGTAGCCGAGCTGGCCGGCGATCCGCCCGAGATCCTCGCTGGTGACGTCGCGGCCCTCGCCGAAGATCCGGTGATAGACGCCGCGGGCGAACATCCGCGCCTTGCCGGCATCCTGGCCCTCGATCCAGTAGAAGGCGCGGGAATGGGGAACCGATGCGAAGGGGAAGGTCGGGGGCATGGTGAAGGGCAGGCCCATGAGCCGCGCGGTGCGGGCAAAGTCGCGCTTGGAATAGTCCCCCTTCATCGGGATGCCGGTCAGCGGCTGGCTTCCCGTCAGCTTGAAGACGGCCCCCAGCAGGATCGGCCGCCAGCGCACGTCGCGCCCGTGCCGGGCGGCGATCGCGTCGATCCTGGCCGAGGCGGCGTAGCCGTAGGGCGAGGAGAAGTCGAAGTAGAAGTCGATCGGCTCGGCCATGGTCCGGTGGCTCCTCTTCCTATTCGGCGGCGACGGCACGCGCGATCAGCATGCGCTGGATGTCGCTGGTGCCTTCGTAGATCTGGCAGATGCGGACGTCGCGATAGATGCGCTCGACCGGGAAGTCGGCGAGATAGCCGTAGCCGCCATGGATCTGGATGGCGTCGGAGGCCACCTTCTCGGCGATCTCGGAGGCGAAGAGCTTGGCCATCGCGGCCTCGGTCAGGCAGGGCTCGCCACGGTCGCGCTTGGCGGCGGCGTCGAGCGTCATCAGGCGGGCGGCGCGGATCTGGGTCGCCATGTCGGCGAGGCGGAAGGCGACCGCCTGGTGCTCGATGATCGGCCTGCCGAAGGACTTGCGCTCCTTCGCGTAGTCGCGGGCGGCCTCGTAGGCGGCGCGCGCCATGCCGACCGCCTGCGCGGCGATGCCGATCCGTCCGCCCTCGAGGTTGGCGAGCGCGATGTTGTAGCCGCGCCCCTCCTCCCCCAGCATCAGGTCCGGCGTCAGCCGCAGGTCCTCGAGCAGGATCTGGCAGGTGTCCGAGGCGCGCAGACCCAGCTTCTCCTCGACCCGCGCCACCTTCCAGCCGGGATTGTCGGTCGGCACGACGAAGGCCGAGATGCCCTTCTTGCCGGCCTCGGGATCGGTCACCGCGAAGACGATGGCGACGTCGGCCGAACTGCCGGAGGTGATGAACTGCTTGGTGCCGTTCAGCACCCAGTGGTTGCCGTCGCGCCGCGCCCGGGTGGTGATGGCGGACGCGTCCGACCCGGCGCCCGGCTCGGTCAGGCAGAAGGCGCCCAGCTTCTCGCCACGCGCCAGCGGCTTCAGGAACCGCTCCTTCTGCTCCCTCGTGCCGAAGCGCAGGATCGGCAGGCAGCCGACCGAGTTGTGGACCGAGACGATGGTCGAGCAGGCGCCGTCGCCGGCGGCGATCTCCTCGACCGCCAGCGCGGCGGCGACGTTGTCGATGCCGGCCCCGCCCCATTCCTCGGGCACGGTCATGCCCATGAGGCCGAGTTCGCCCATCTGGCGCAGCACGTCCTTGGGGAAGCTGCCGGCGCGGTCGCGCTCGGCGGCGTGCGGCTTCAGGTGCTCGGTGGCGAAGTCGCGCGCCATGTCGCGCACCATCGCCTGCTCTTCGGTCAGTTGCATCGTCCGGTTGTTCCTTCCCATCCGGCGGCGGTCAGAAGCGGACCCCGATCTCGCCCCGGGCACCGCTCGACGAGCCGTAGTCGCCGCGCACCACCAGCAGGTCCTGGAGCGCCGCGCAGCCGGCGAGCAGGCCGGCCAGCGCCAGCATCGCGACCAGCCGCCTCACCGCGATTCCTGGAAGAGCTCGCGGCCGATCAGCCAGCGGCGGATCTCGCTGGTGCCGGCGCCGATCTCGTAGAGCTTGGCGTCGCGCAAGAGGCGGCCGGTCGGATA
>NZ_JAYSFE010000074.1:0-23549 GCF_041913585.1 Allostella sp. | reverse complement strand
CGCGGTGAACATCTCGGCGCCCTTCATCGGCCGGCCGATCGCGACCTCGCTGCTCGGGATCGCGGTGCTGCTGTCGGGGTTGCTCGGCTACTGGCAACTTCCGGTGTCGGCCCTGCCCCAGGTCGATTTCCCGACGGTGCAGGTGACCACCCGCCTGCCCGGGGCCAGCCCGGAGACGATGGCCGCGCTGGTGACGGCGCCGCTCGAGCGCCAGCTCGGGCAGATCCCCTCCCTCCAGGCGATGACCTCGGTCAGCGGCTTCGGCATCAGCCAGGTCACGTTGCAGTTCGACCTCGGCCGCGACATCGACGGCGCCTCGCAGGACGTCCAGTCGGCGATCAACGCCGCCGGCTCGACGCTGCCGCGGACGCTGCCCTACCCGCCCACCTACAGCAAGGTGAACCCCGCCGACGCGCCGATCGTCACCGTCGCGCTCACCTCCGAGACGCAACCCCTGCGGGCGCTGAGCGACCTCGCCGACACGCTGCTGGCGCAGCGGCTGGCCGAGGTGACCGGCGTCGGCTCGGTCGGCGTGCAGGGGAGCGTCCGGCCGGCGGTGCGGGTGCAGGCGGACCTCGCCCGCCTGTCGGCCTACGGCGTCAGCCTCGCCGACCTCCGGACGGCCATCGTCGGCGCCAACCAGTCGGGCCCCAAGGGACAGCTCGACGGCGCCCAGCAATCCTACACGATCTCCGCCAACGACCAGATCGCCACGGCAGCGGCCTACCGCCAGGTCGTCGTCGCCTACCGCAACGGGGCGCCGATCCGGGTCGGCGATGTCGCGACGCTGGTCGACGGCTTCGAGAACGAGAAGGTCGCGGCCTGGTACCAGGGCCGGCCCGCGGTCGTGATCGACATCCGCCGCCAGCCCGGCGCCAACGTCGTCGATACCGTGGAACATCTGCGCCAGGAGCTGGCGAAGCTGCGCACGATGATCCCGGCCGGCGTCGAACTCGCCATCGTCGCCGACCGGACGGAGACGATCCGCGCCTCGATCCACGAGGTCCAGTTCACGCTCGTGCTCTGCGTCGGGCTGGTGGTGCTGGTGGTCCTGCTCTTCCTGCGCACGCTCCGGGCGACGCTGATCGCGGGCATCGTGCTGCCCTTGTCCCTGGTCGCGACCTTCGGCGCCATGTGGCTCTGCGGCTTCAGCCTCGACAACCTGTCGCTGATGGCGCTGACCATCGGCACCGGCTTCGTCGTCGACGACGCCATCGTCATCATCGAGAACATCGTCCGCTACATGGAGAAGGGCGACAGCCCGATGCGGGCGGCCTACCGCGGCGCCAAGGAGATCGGCTTCACCATCGTCTCGCTGACGGCGTCGCTGGTGGCGGTGTTCATCCCGCTCCTCTTCATGACCGGGCTCGTCGGCCGCATGTTCCGGGAGTTCGCCCTCACCCTCACCCTGGCGGTGGTGCTGTCGGCGGTGGTCTCGCTGACCATGACGCCGATGCTGTGCAGCCGCCTGCTGAAGTCCGGCCATGGCGATGGCGGCAACCGCTTCGCCGCGGCGGCCGACCGCGCCGTCGACCGGCTGATCGAGGGCTACCGCCGGACCCTGGTCTGGGTGCTGCGGCACCGGACCCTGACGATGCTGGTGACCGCCGCCACGCTGGCGGCCACCGTCGGCCTCTACGTGGTCATCCCCAAGGGATTCCTGCCGCCGCAGGACACGGGCTCGATCACGGCGGTGACCGAGGCCGGCGAGGACGTCTCCTTCGCCGAACTCCGCCGCATCCAGGAGCGCGTGGCCGAGGCCGTCAAGCGCGATCCCGACGTCGCCAATGTCGTCTCGGTGATCGGCGTCGGCACGATCAACAGCACGCCCAACGCCGGCCATCTCAGCATCACCCTGAAGCCGCAGGCGAGCGGCCGCGCCGCCGCGCAGACGGTGATCGCCCGGCTGAAGGAGCAGGTGGCGGAGATCCCCGGCGTCGAGGTCTATTTCCGCGCGATCCAGGACATCCAGATCGCCACCCGTGCCGCCCAGTCGCAGTACCAGTACGCACTGGTCGGAACCGACCCGGCCGAACTCTCGCGCTGGTCGCGGCGGCTGGTCGAGGAGATCCGGCGCTCGCCGATCCTCGAGGACGTGGCGAGCGACCTGCGCGAGAACGGCCTCGGCGTCATGGTCGACGTCGACCGCGAGCAGGCCGGCCGCCTCGGCGTCACCATGCAGGCGGTCGAGGACGCGCTCAACGACGCCTTCGGGCAGCGCCAGATCTCCACCATCTACGGCCAGGCGAACCAGTACCGCGTCGTGCTCGAGGTCGAGCCGCAGTACCGCCTCGATCCCGCGACGCTCGGGCGGCTCTATGTCCCGGGGCGCAACGGCGCGCTGGTGCCGCTGCTCTCGGTCGCGCGGATCGAACGGACCTCGGTCCCGCTGTCGATCAGCCACGAGGAGCAGTTCCCGGCGGTCACCATCAGCTTCAACCTCGCCCGCCATGCCAGCCTCGGCGACGCCGTCCAGGTGATCTCCGCCGCACAGCGGCAGCTCGGCATGCCGGGGACCATCACCGGCAGCTATTCCGGCGACGCGGCCGAGTTCGAGAAGTCGCTGGCCGGGCAGCCCTGGCTCATCCTCGCCGCCATCGTCGCCATCTACATCGTGCTCGGCGTGCTCTACGAGAGCTTCATCCATCCGGCGACGATCCTCTCCACCCTGCCGTCCGCCGGCGTCGGCGCGCTGCTGGCGCTGATGCTCTTCGACCTCGACCTCTCCTTCGTCGCCCTCATCGGCATCATCCTCCTGATGGGCATCGTCAAGAAGAACGCCATCCTGATGATCGACTTCGCGCTGGAGGCCGAGCGCCACCAGGGCATGACGCCCTACGAGGCGATCGTCCAGGCGAGCGTGCTGCGCTTCCGGCCGATCATGATGACGACGCTGGCCGCCCTCTTCGGCGCACTGCCGCTGGCGCTGGCGACCGGCCCCGGCGCCGAACTGCGCGTCCCGCTCGGCGTCAGCATCTGCGGCGGGCTGCTGCTGAGCCAGCTCCTGACCCTCTACACCACCCCGGTCGTCTATCTGCTGATGGAGCGGTTGCGCGGCCGCAGCGGCCTGTGGCCGAGCCCGGCGCCCGCCGCGGCGGACTGACCGGGCGATGATCTCGACGCCCTTCATCGAGCGGCCGGTCGCCACCATCCTGCTGGCGATCGGTCTCTTCCTGGTGGGCGGGGTCGCCTTCCTCTTCCTGCCGGTGGCCAGCCTGCCGGTGGTCGACTACCCGACCATCCGGGTGTCGGCCAGCCGGCCCGGCGCCGATCCGGAGATCATGGCGGCGACCGTCGCGGCGCCGCTGGAGCGGCGCCTCGGCGCGCTCGCCGGGGTGACCGAGATCACCTCGTCCAGCGGCGTCGGCTCGACCAGCATCGTCGTCCAGTTCGATCCGGGCCGGAACATCGACGCCGCCGCCCGCGACATCCAGGCGGCGATCAATGCCGCCGCCGCGGACCTGCCGAGCGACCTGCCGAGCCCGCCCAGCTTCCGCAAGGCCAATCCGGCGGCGGCGCCGGTGCTTATCCTGTCGATGACGGCGGACACCGTGCCGCCGTCCGAGCTCTACGACCTTGCCGACAACATCCTGGTGCAGCGCCTGTCGCAGGTGGAGGGGGTGGCCGAGGTCACGGTGAACGGCGCCGAGCAGCCGGCGATCCGGGTCCGCGTCGATCCCAGCCGGCTGGCGGCGATGGGCCTCGGGATCGATCAGGTGCGCCAGGCGATCGCCCAGGCGAGCGTCAGCAACCCGGTCGGCAGCCTCGACGGCCTGCGCCAGTCGACCATCATCCGGACCAACGGCCAGTTGCGCACACCCGAGCAGTTCCGGCGCATCGTCGTCCGCACCGAGGGTTCGACGGTGGTCCGCCTCGGCGACGTCGCCATCGTCGAGAACGGCGTACGCAACAGCCGTTCGGCCGGGTGGGTCGGCGCACGCCGTGGCATCCTCGTCGTCATCTACCGGCAGACCGACGCCAACGTCATCCGCACCGTCGACGGCATCAAGGCCGAGCTGCCGGAGCTGGAGCAGCTGCTGCCGGCCGGCGTCCAGCTCGCCGTCCTCTCCGACCGGACCACGACGATCCGGGCCAGCGTCCACGAGATGCACTTCACGCTCGCCCTCTCGATCGCGCTGGTGACGCTGGTGGTGCTGCTCTTCCTGCGCCGCGCGACCCCGACGGTGGCCGCCGCGGTGACGGTGCCGCTGTCGCTCGCCGGAACCTTCGGGCTGATGTGGGTGGCCGGCTACTCGGTCAACAACCTGACCCTGATGGCGCTCGTCATCGCCGTCGGCTTCGTCGTCGACGACGCGATCGTCATGATCGAGAACGTCTACCGCAATCTCGAGAGCGGCATGGCGCCGATGCGCGCGGCGATCGAGGGCGCGCGCCAGATCGGCTTCACGGTGGTCTCGATCAGCGTCTCGCTGGTCGCCGCCTTCGTGCCGCTCATCTTCATGCCAGGCGTTGTCGGGCGGCTCTTCAAGGAGTTCGCGATGACGATGACCTTCGCCATCGCCGTCTCCATGCTGGTGTCGCTGACGGTGACGCCGATGATCTGCGGCCGCTTCCTCCGGCGCGTGCCGCAGCGCGGCGAGACCTGGCTCGACCGCCGGGTCGAGCCGCTGCTGGACGGGCTGGTGGCGGGCTACGGGCGGACGCTCGGCTGGGCGCTCCGGCACCGCATCCTGATGCTGCTGGTCTTCTTCGCCACCATCGCCGGCACCGCCTGGCTCTACGTCCAGCTCCCGAAGGGCTATTTCCCGCAGGACGACACCGGCCTCGTCTTCGCCGGCACCCGGGCGTCGCCGGACGTGTCGTTCCAGGCGATGCTGCGGCTCCAGCAGCGGGCGGCCGACATCATCGCCGCCGATCCGGCGGTCGCCGGCTTCGGCTCCTTCGTCGGCGGCGGCGCGCAGAGCAACACCGGCCGCATGTTCATCAGCCTGAAGCCGCTGGCCGAGCGCGGCGTCAGCTCGACCCAGGTCGTCAACCGGCTGCGCCCCAGGCTCTCCGCCATTCCCGGCCTCCAGGTCTTCATGGTGCCGCAGCAGGACCTCCGGGTCGGTGGGCGCAGCGCCAACGCCTCCTACCAGTACACGCTGTGGACCGAGGACCTGGCCGCACTCAAGACCTGGGCGCCGCAGGTGCTGGAGCGGCTGCGCACGGTGCCCGGCGTCGTCGACGTCAGCGCCGACCGCGAGCAGACCGGGCTCCAGGTCGACGTGTCCATCGACCGCGAGGCGGCGGCCCGCCTCGGCGTCGGCATCGACGATGTCGGCGCCGCGCTCAACAGCGCCTTCGCCCAGCGCCAGATCGCCATCATCTACACCCGGCGCAACCAGTACCGCGTCATCTACGAGGTCGAGCCGCGCTTCGCGACCGACCCGACCTCGCTCGAGCGGCTCTACGCCACCGCCGCCGACGGGACCCAGGTGCCGCTGTCGGCGGTCACGGTGCGAACGACCGGAACGGCGCCGCTCTCGGTCGCCCATCGCGGCCAGTTCCCGTCGACGACGATCAGCTTCAACATCGGTCCGGAGGCCAACCTCGAGGAGACGCTGGCCGCGGTCGACCGGGCCGTCGCCGAGATGCACCTGCCCGACGTCATCCGCGCCGGCTTCGACGGCGACGCCGGCGCCTTTTCCCAGTCGGCGCAGAGCCAGCTCGTGCTCATCCTCGGCGCCATCCTCGTCATCTACCTGGTGCTCGGCATCCTCTACGAGGACCTGCTGCACCCGATCACCATCCTGTCGACCCTGCCCTCGGCCGGTCTCGGCGCCCTGCTGTCGCTCAAGCTGGCGCAGATGGACCTCTCCATCATCGCGCTCATCGGCATCATCCTGCTGGTCGGCATCGTCAAGAAGAACGGCATCATGATGGTGGACTTCGCGCTCGAGGCCGAGCGCAGGCGCGGGCTCGCACCCGCCGACGCCATCCGCGAAGCCTGCCTGGAGCGCTTCCGGCCGATCCTGATGACGACCTTGGCCGCCCTCTTCGGCGCGGTGCCGCTGGCGATCGCGACCGGCATCGGCGCCGAACTGCGCCGGCCGCTCGGCGTCACCATCGTCGGCGGCCTCGTCGTCTCCCAGGTGCTGACGCTCTACACGACGCCGGTCATCTACCTGGTGCTGGACCAACTGCGCCGCCGCCGGCGGTACGCGCCCCAGCCGGCGGAATAGACCGTCCCCCAGATCCCCGGCCGCGGATTTCTCCCAGCCGCCGTCGAAACCTCCGCCGCTCCTCCGGGTTGGGCCTGTATCGGGCGGACGTCGGCGACCTGCCGGCGACCGCCCGCAGCCCCAGGGAACCGGATGGAGAGAACGATGAACGTGCGCGACTGCATGACCACCGAGGTGCATCTCTGCGCGCCGGGCGACAGCGTCCGGGATGCCGCCAACGCCATGCGCTCGGCGGACGCCGGCAGCATCCCGGTCGGCGAGAACGACCGGCTGGTCGGCATGATCACCGACCGCGACATCGCGCTGCGCGTCGTCGGCGACGGGCTCGACCCCGAGACGCCGGTGCGCGACGTGATGAGCGACGAGATCCTCTATTGCTTCGACGACGAGACCGTCGAGGACGTGGCCCGCCAGATGGCCGACCTGCAGGTCCGCCGCATGCCGGTGGTGAACCGGGAGAAGCGTCTCGTCGGCATCGTCTCGCTGGGCGATCTGGCCCAGGGCAGCACGACCGCCGGCCAGGCGGCGCTGCGCGGCGTCTCGGCGCCGGGCGGTGCGCACCGGCAGCACTGAGGGAGCCGGGACATGCCCGCGAAATCGAAGGCGCAGCAGAAGGCGGCGGGCGCCGCCCTCTCCGCCAAGCGCGGCGACACCCCGAAGCGCGAACTCCGCGGCGCCTCCAAGTCCATGGCGGATTCGATGTCCGAGAAGGAACTGGAGCGGATGGCGAGCACCAAGCGGAAGGGCAAGCCCGAGCACGCCTCGCGTTGACCCCAGGACCGGCGGCGGGGAGAACCGCCCCGCCGCCGGCGCTTCACCCCTTCGGCTCCGGCAGCGGCGGGATGTGGGGCTCCTCGGTCGGGAACTCGACCGGCGGCGCGGTCGGCTCGGGCGGGATGTCGGCCGGCTTCTCGGGCGTGCCCGGCTGCGGCGGGGTCGGCGGATCAGGGGGGCGGACCATGGGCATTCTCCTTTCGCCAGGGAGAATGCCCGGTGGTCGGCGCCGGTTCCGGCTACAGCGTCAGCACGACGTTGCCGATCACCCGCCCCTGCTCGACCGCCTCGTGCGCCTCGGCGATCCGCTCCAGCGGCAGCGACAGGCCGACCGCGTTCTCCAGCCGGCCGGCGGCGAGCATGCCGTTGACCCCGGCGACGGCGGCGGCACGCTCGGCCGCGGTCAGTTCGTAGACGAGGAAGAACTTCACGGTCACGCTGGCGAAAAGGCAGAAGGGCGCGGGCAGCGGCGCCTCGGGGCCGCCGATGCCGTAGACGACGACGGTGCCACGCGCCGCCAGCACCTCCGGCAGCAGCCGGGCGTTGGCGGTGATGTCGAGTTCGATCACCCGGTCGCAGCCGCGGCCGGCGGTCAGTTCCCGGACCCGGGCACCGACATCCTCGGTGCGGTAGTTGATGGCGTGGTCGGCGCCGGCGGCCGTCGCGTGCGCCGCCTTCTCCGGACCGCTGACCGTCGTCAGGACCGTCGCGCCGGCAGCCCTGGCGAACTGGATCGCATAGTGCGAGACGGCCCCCGCCCCGCCCGACACGAGGATGGTCTGGCCCGCGATCGGCCCGTCCAGCATGACCGCGTGCCAGGCCGTCAGCGCCGGGATGCCGAGGCAGGCGCCGGCCGCGAAGGACGTGCCCGGCGGCAGCGGCACCGCCTGGATCGCCGGCAGCGCCACGAATTCGGCGGCGGTGCCGAAGGGCCGCCGCCACTGGCCGTTCCAGACCCACACCCGTTCGCCGACCCGCGCCGGGTCGACGCCGGCACCGACGGCGTCGATGGTGCCGGCGCCGTCGCTGTGCGGGATGACGCGGGGATAGGCGAGCCGCCGGTTGGTCCCGGCCCGGCTCTTGACGTCGGACGGGTTGACGCCGGAGGTCGCGAGCCGCACCCGCACCTCGCCCGGGCCCGGCTCCGGCCGGTCCACCTCCGCCACCCGCAGCACGTCCCGCGCCGCGCCGTTCGCCTCGTAGTAGGCCGCCCGCATCGTCCGTCTCCCCGTCGCTTTCCGCGTTACAAGCCGCCAGTCAGTGCCTACACTGCGAATCGTCGTCAACAACCGAAAGGAGGTGGTCCAGTGTCTCATTGTCCATACCCGCGGACGTCGGGTGCCGTGAGCCTGATCCCTGCCTCGGTCGGGGTCTTCGGGGTATTCTGACGTCGCTCCGTCCGATCCTGCCGCCTCTTCGGGCGCGGGTGGGGATGGAACGCGGTTCGACAATGGGGGGCCGCCCTGCGAGGGGCGGCCCCTTCCTGTTGCAGGAGAGGTCGTGGCCGAGCCGATCGAGATCCTGGTCGACGCCGACGCCTGCCCGGTGAAGGGCGAAATCTACCGCGTCGCAGCCCGCCACCGCGTCCGCGTGGTGATGGTCTCGGGCGGCTTTCTCAACATCCCGATCGACCCGATGATCGAGCGGGTGATCGCCGGCGACGGCTTCGACGCGGCCGACGACCGCATCGCCGAGCGGGCGCGGCCCGGCACGATCGTCGTCACCGCCGACGTGCCGCTGGCGGCCCGCGCCGTGCGCGCCGGGGCGGAGGCGATCGGCCCGACGGGCCGCCCCTTCACCGAGGCCTCGGTCGGCATGGCCCTGGCGACGCGCAACCTGATGGAGGAACTGCGGGCGATGGGCGAGGCAACCCGGGGCCCGCGCCCCTTCTCGCCCCGCGACCGCTCCCAGTTCCTCTCCGCCCTCGACGCCGCGCTCGTCCGGCTCAAGCGCCGCGGCTTCGGCTGATCCTATGCCGGGCGCGCCGGCAGGGGATCCGGGGCGAAGCCGAGGATGCGCTCGAAGCGCGCGGCATAGTGCGGCCAGGCCTCGGGATTGACGAGGCGCGGCGGGACCCGGCCCTCGAAGATCTGGATCCACTGGTAGGCCGCCGCCTCGGCCATGGTCGCCAGCGCCTCCTCGGTGATGCCGGCGATGTGCGGCGTCGCGATGACGTTGGGCAGCCGCAGCAGCGGATGGTCCGGATCCGGCGGTTCCTTGAGGAAGACGTCGACCCCGGCGCCGGCGATGCGCCCCGCCGCCAGCGCCGCCTCCAGCGCCGCCTCGTCGTGGATGCCGCCGCGCGCGGTGTTGACGAAATAGGCGGTCGGCCGCATCGCCGCGAACTGGGCCGCGCCGAACATGCCGAAGGTCTCGTCGTTGCGCGGGCAATGGACCGAGACGAAATCCGAGCGCGCCAGCAGTTCGTCGAGCGGGACCTTCGTCGCGCCGCGCGCCGCCACCTCGTCGGCCGACAGGTACGGGTCGTGGGCGAGCACGGTCATGCCGAGGAGGCCGCGGCAGAGCTCGGCCGTGCGGGTGCCGATCTGGCCGATCCCGACGATGCCGACGGTGCGCCCGCGCAGCTCGCGGCCGGTATAGAGAAAGCGGTCGAGGTCGCGCTCGCGGCGCAGCGCCCGGTCGGTGATGCCGATGTTCTTGGCGAGCGCCAGCATCAGCCCCAGCGCGTGCTCGGCGACCGCTTCCTTGTTGGAGCCCGACTGGTTGCAGACGAGGACGCCGTGGGCGGTGCAGGCGGCGACGTCGACCATGTCGAAGCCGGCCCCGGTCGAGCTGATCGCCAGCAGTTCCGGGCAGCGGCGCAGGAGGTCGGCATCGCCGAACCAGGGCTCGTGCAGCTCGGTCCGGGGGGCGATCTGGTAGCCGTGGACCCGCGCCATCACCTGGTGGTTGTCGCCGTCGGGATCGGCATAGCGCCGCCGCACCAGTTCGATGTCGTGCCGCTGTCCCAGGATCTCCTCGGCCACCGGGTCCACCCACTTCTCGAAATAGGCCAGCCGCTTCACGTTGGTCGTCACGCGTTCCCACCCTTGCCGTCGTTCGTCTGCGTCCGACGATGGGCGAAGGCGAGGAACGGGGCAAGTACCGCCCCAGGCGCAGCGCCGCGACTACTCGCGGGCGAATGCCGCCGCCCTTCGGCCGGCGACCAGCCCGGTCGCGAAGGCCGCCTGGAGAAGATAGCCGCCGGTCGGCGCCTCCCAGTCGAGCATCTCCCCGGCGACGAAGGTTCCGGGCCGCGCGCGCAGCATGAAACGCTCGTCCACCGCCTCGAAGGCCACGCCGCCGGCGCTCGAGATGGCGCGGGCCAACGGCTGCGGCGCACCGAGGCGGAGCGGCAGGGACTTGATGCGCCGGGCGAGCGCCGCCGGGTCGCGCGGCAGGCCGGCCTCGCCCTCCCGCAGCAGGGCGGCCGCCAGCGGCGACAGGCCGGCGCCCTTGCGCAGCCGCGTCGCCGTGGATGGCGCGCCGGCGACGGCCGCCAGGCGCGCCGCCAGATCCTCCACGGCCAGCTCGGGGCGGAGATCGAGCCGGACGACGGCTGCGCCGTCGGCCGCGACGGCGGCCCGCAGGGCGGCCGAGAGCGCGTACACCGCCCCGCCCTCGATGCCGTAGGCGGTGGCCATGGCCTCGCCGCGCACCGTCCGCCCGCCGAGGGACATGGCCACCGGCTTGAGGGGCGTGCCGGCGAAGCGCTCCCGGAAGGACGGGCTCCAGTCGACCGCGAATCCGCAGTTCGCGGGCTGGAACGGCGTCACGCGGACGCCGGCCCCCGCCAGGATCGGCGCCCAGCCGCCGTCGCTGCCGAGCCGCGGCCAGCTCGCCCCGCCCAGGGCCAGCACCGTGGCGGCGGCCGAGACCCGTTCGACCGCGGCGTCCGGTCCGGCGAAGACGAGGCGTCCGGACGCATCCCAGCCCTGCCAGCGCCGGCGCAGCGCGAAGCGGACGCCCGCCGCGCCGAGCCGCTGCAGCCAGGCGCGCAGCAGCGGCGACGCCTTCATGGCGCGGGGAAAGACGCGGCCGCTCGATCCGACGAAGGTGTCCTGCCCGAGCGCATCGGCCCACGCCCGCAGCGCCGCCGGCGGGAAGGCCTCGAGCGCCGCCGCGAGGCGGTCCGCCGCCGCGCCGTAGCGGGCCCGGAACGCGTCCAGCGGCTCGGAATGGGTGAGGTTGAGGCCGCCGCGCCCGGCCATCAGCAGCTTGCGCCCGACCGACGGCATGGCCTCCCAGACGGTGACCGCAGCGCCCGCCGCCGCGGCCGCCTCCGCCGCCATCAGCCCCGCCGGCCCGCCGCCGACGACGGCGACGGTGCCGCGCGGGAGGGGTGTCAATGCAGGCTCGGCTTCTTGAGGAAGCTGGCGCGGTCGGCCGAGACGACCGCGATCTCCAGCGTGCGGCCGTCGCGACTGATCGTCAGCGGGATGGTGGCGCCCGCCGGTCCCTGCTCCCAGACGCGGCGGTAGAATCCGGCGAGGTCGCCCGGCTCGACGCCGGCGACCGCCAGCAGGATGTCGCCCGTCTGCACGCCGGCCCTGGCGGCGGGCCCGGTGTCGGACAGGCCGACGACCGCGACCCGCTCCTCGACCTCGGCGGCATAGAGGCCGAGCCAGGGCCGCGCCGGCCGGTTGGCGCGGCCGAGCAGCAGCAGGTCGTCGAACACCGGTTTCAGGACGTCGATCGGGATGACCATGTTGAGGAAACTGCCGCGGCCCTGCTGGAGCTGCAGCGAGCCGATGCCGATCAGTTCGCCCGCGGCGTTGATGAGCGGCGCCCCGCCCCAGTTGGGATGCGCCGGCGCGGTGAAGATCGCCTCGTCCAGGACATATTCCCAGTAGCCCGCGAACTCCTGCCGGGCGACGATCCGGGCGGCGACCGAGTGGGCGCGGCCGCCGGCCCCGCCCATGACGACGCGCTCGCCGACCTCGGCCGCGGCCGAACGCCCGATCGGCAGCGGCGGCAGCGCGACGCGGGCCAGCGCCTGCACCAGGCCGAAGCCGGTCTCGTGGTCGAAGGCGACGACGTGGCCGGGAACGGCGCGGCCGTCGGCCAAGGTCAGGTAGACGGTCTCGGCCTCGGCGACGAGATAGCCGACGGTGAGCACCAGCCCGTCGCCGCGGATCAGCACCCCGTTGCCGGCGCGCTCGGTGCCGAGCGTGCCGGCGGTGAAGGCGTCGGACGGGACGATCGACTTCAGGCCGACGACGGCGGAAAGGGCCCGGTCGAGGTCATACTCGAGATCCTCCGCCCGCGGCTGCAGCGGTTCCGGCACCTTCCATTCGCTCTCCGTCGTCATCCGGCTCGTCTCCCTGGCCCCGACTGACGCCCAAGGTGGGGTGGGACGGCGGGCGAAGCAAGCGGCGGCTGGGCCCCGCGCTCGCTGCACGAGGCCGGCTTCGCCGCGCCTGCTGCGATCCATGCCCATGCGACGAAGTGCCTCACAGTTGCGCTCGTGGTCACGTGCCAACGCTTTCGGTTAACTGGGTCGAGGGCCGGGTCGCGGCGGCCCGCTTGGGGGGTGACGGATGTCGAGAAGGACCAGCTTGCTTGCAGCACTCCTCGTCTCGGCGCTGCCGGCCTCGGCACTCGCCCAGACGATCGAGGTCAAGGTTGGGGTCACGAACAACTCCAGCTATGGCGCATGGGTCGCCTGGAGCAAGGACACGGGCGAAACCAAACCCCCGGTATCCGTCTCGGCGGGTCAGACGGCCGAATTTTCCGACTACTGGCTGCCGATGTCGGGCGCCACTGCACAGAACCATGTGCTGACCATCACATTGCCCGGCCAGCGCGCCTGCCGGGCCGCACTGCGGGTCGAGGTCGGCTATGCCATGCCGGGCATGCCGACGCTCAGCTCCCTGACCTGCTCCATCCAGGAGCAGAGCAGCCATGGGCTCTCCTGCAGCCTGGACGCACAGGGCACGGCCGTCGGCACCGGGTCGCCGGCCGGCACCTGCACCGCGGCCATCCGCTTCGGCGGATAGTCGGGACGCTGCCTCGCGGATCGAACGGACATTCCCGGCTTCCCGGTTCCGTCGAAACCGAAACCACCATAGAAATCGCTGCCCGACCTCCACTCCCGGAGACCGGCGGATCTGCAGAGGGACATGCCGATGATCGCCCGGCGCTCGCTTCTCCTATCGACGGCCGCCATGGTCGCCTTCGGCCTCTCCGCCTGCACCACCACGCCCGCCGCCGACCCGGACGGCGACGCCGCGCTGTTGGCCCATCTGATGGCGCTCGAGACCGGCAGTTGGCAGCACGTCCTCGACCGCGACGTCGCCGGCATGCAGGCGTTCCTCGCCGACGATGCCCTGCTCGTCTTCGGCGACGGCCGCCGCTTCACCAAGGCGGAGTTCCTGAAGGCGGTGCCGAGCTTCGGCCTGAGCGCCTTCACCATCGGGCCGAATCCGCAACTGCTGCGCTTCGCCCCCGACGTCGCGGCGGTCGTCTACACCGTTTCCTACACCGGCGGGCCCGCCGGTGCCGCGCCCACGACCCTGTCCGTCACCGCGAGCAGCACCTTCGCCCGCCGCGGCGGGCGCTGGGTCAGCGTCCACTACCAGGAGACGCCGACCCGCTGACGGCGGGCCGGCGCATGCGCGCCAGGTAGAGCCGGTGATCGAGGTGCCGCCGCGCCACCGCGGCGGCGCGATCGGGGTCGCGGTCGAGGATGGCGCCGGCCAGCGCCAGGTGCTCGGCCTCGGCCGCCGCCCAGCGCTCGGGGGTGAGGTTGGCCTGGAAGCGCGCCGGGCGGAGGCGGGTGTTGACGCGGCCGTGCAGGTCGGCCAGCAGCGGGTTGCGCGCGGCGGCCATGACCAGGGCGTGGATCGCCTCGTTGACCGCGAAGTAGCCGTCGAGGTCACCCGCCCGGCGGTGGTCGGCCAAGGCTCGCGTCAGCCGCTCGATCTCCGTCCGCTCGGCCGCGGTCGCCCGCTCGGCCGCCAGGGCCGCCGCCTCGGATTCGAGGGCGGCGATCACCTGGAACGCATGTTCGGCCGCCTCGCCCGACAGGTCGACGACGGTGGCGCCGCGGTTGGGGACGATCTCGACCAGTCCCTCGGCGGCCAGCACCCGAAGCGCCTCGCGCAGCGGCGTGCGCGAGATGCCGAACTCGGCGCAGAGCTCCAGCTCCTTCAGCCGCTCGCCGGGCGGCAGCCGGCCGGCGACGATCGCCCGGCGCAGCCGGTCGGCGGCGTCGAGATGGAGCGCCCGGCGCGGGATCGGGCCGGCGACGGCGACCTCGTTCATCCTCGGCCGGACGGTCCGGCGAGGTGATCGGCGAGCAGCCGGACCGGATGCACCGCCGGTCGCGCCGCGAGGTCGGCGAACTGGTGGCGACAGCTCGTCCCGGCAGCGACCAGCACGGCGTCAGCCGGCGCCTCGCGCACCCGCGGCAGCGGCCCCGCCTCCGCCACCTGGCGGGAGACGGCGGCGTGCTCGGCCTGGTAGCCGAAGGCACCCGCCATGCCGCAGCAGCCGGCATCGATGGTGGAGAGGGTCAGCCCCGGCACCAGCTTCAGCATCGCCTCGACCGCGCCGACCGTGCCGAAGGCACGCTGGTGGCAATGGCCGTGCAGCACGGCGGCGGCGGAAGCGGGCCGCAGGTTCGGCGTGAAGCGGCCGGCGGCGCGCTCCGCCGCCACGAACTCCTCGAACATCACGGCCTTGCCGGCGACGGTCTGCGCGTCCTCGCCCAGGCCCAGCACCTGGTGCTCGTCGCGGAAGGAGAAGAGGCAGGACGGCTCCAGCCCGACGATCGGCACGCCGCGGCGCGCGGCCGCGGCCAGCGGCGCCAGGGCGCGGCGCGCCTCGGCCTTCGCCTCCTCGACCATGCCGGCGGCGAGATAGGTGCGCCCGCAGCAGAGCGCCCGGCCGCCATCCTCGGCGGCAATGCAGGCGACGCGATAGCCGGCCGCGACCAGCACCCGCTTGGCGGCCCGCGCATTCTCCGGCTCGAAGGCGGCGGTGAAGCTGTCGACGAAGAGCGCCACCTCCGGCCCCTCGCCCTCCGCCCGGCCGTCGGCGCCGGCGGCGTCGAAGCGGTCGCGCCGCCATTCCGGCAGCGGCCGGTCGGCGGCGAGGCCCAGCATCCGCTCCGACAGGCGCGCCAGGGCCGGGATGCGGTTGCGCAGGTTGAGGACCGGCGCCAGCGTCGCCGCGACCCGGGCATAGCGCGGCAGGTGGGCGACGACGCGCTCGCGCAGCGGCACCCCGTTCGCCTGGTTCCACTGGTGCTGGAATTCGATCTTCATGCGCGCCATGTCGACGCCGGTCGGGCACTCGCGCTTGCAGCCCTTGCAGGAGAGGCAGAGGTCGAGCGCCGCCTTCACCGCCGGGTCGGCGAAGCGATCGTTGCCGAGCTGTCCGGTGACCGCGAGGCGCAGCGTGTTGGCGCGGCCGCGGGTGACGTGCTGCTCGTCCTTCGTCGCGCGGTAGGACGGGCACATGACGCCGGGATCGGACTTCCGGCATTCGCCGTTGTTGTTGCACATCTCGACGGCGGCGAGGAAACCGCCCCACTCCGACCAGTCGAGCGCGGTCGCGACCGGCAGCGACTTGTAGCCCGGCTTCCAGCGGAAGAGGCTACGGTCATCCATCTTCGACGGGTGGACGATCTTGCCGGGGTTGAAGAGACCGCCCGGATCGAAGGCGTCCTTCACCTCCTCGAAGGCCCGCACGATGCGGTCGCCGAACATCGGCCGGTGGAACTCCGACCGCACCAGCCCGTCGCCATGTTCGCCCGAATGCGAGCCCTTGTATTCGCGCACCATGGCGAACGCTTCCTCGGCGATCGCCCGCATCTTCTTCGCTCCCGCCTCCTCCTTGAGGTTGAGGATGGGGCGGACATGGAGCGTGCCGACCGAGGCGTGGGCGTACCAGGTGCCCGACGTGCCGTGCTTGGCGAAGACCTCGTCGAGGCGGCGGGTGTATTCGGCGAGGTCGGCCAGCGGCACCGCGCAATCCTCGATGAAGGAGACCGGTTTCCCCTCCCCCTTCATCGACATCATGATGTTGAGGCCGGCCTTGCGCACCTCCCACACCGCGGCCTGGAAGGCGGGATCGACCGCCTCGACCACGCCGTCCGGGAAGCCCAGGTCGCCCATCAGTTCGACCAGTTGCGCCAGCCGGCGGACGCAGTCCTCGCGGTCGTCGCCAGCGAACTCGACGAGCAGGATCGCCTGCGGCTCGCCCCGGACGAAACGGTCGACCGTCGGTCGGAACATGGCGATGTCGCGCGACAGGTCGATCAGCGTGCGGTCGACCAGTTCGACCGCGCCCGGCCCCAGCTTGACGATGTGCTGGGTCGCGTCCATCGCCGAATAGAAGGTCGGGAAGTGGCAGATGCCGAGCGTGCGATGTGCCGGGATCGCCTTGAGGTCGAGATGGACCTGGGTGAAGAATCCCAGCGTCCCCTCCGAGCCGACCAGCAGGTGCGCCATGTTGTGGCCGGCCGGGTCGATCATGTCGATGTTGTAGCCGCCGACCTTGCGCAGGAGCTTGGGGATGCGACGGTCGATCTCCTCCGCCTCGCGCCCGTGGAGCGCCCGCATCCGCTGCACGAGGTCGACGAGGCGGCGATCGCCGGCGGCGTCGGCGAGGTTGCCCGGCACCGGCCCGAAGCGGTGCGCCGAGCCGTCGGCCAGGATCGCGTCCACGGCATGGACGTTGTGGACCATGTTGCCGTAGCGGATGGAGCGCGAGCCGCAGGAATTGTTGCCGGTCATGCCGCCGATGGTGGCGCGGTTCGACGGCGAGACGTCGACCGGGAAGAAGAGCTTCTTCGGGCGCAGGAGCTTGTTCAGGTGGTCGAGCACGATCCCGGGCTGGACCGTCGCGCGCCTCGCCTCGACGTCGACCGAGACCAGCCGGTTCAGGTGCTTGGAGACGTCGACGACCAGCGCCTCGCCCACCGTCTGGCCGCACTGCGAGGTGCCGGCGCCGCGCGGCAGCACGGGCACCCCCTCCTCGCGCGCGATCTGGATGGCGGCGGCGATGTCGTCGGGCTCGCGCGCGACCAGCACGCCGAGCGGCTCGATCTGGTAGATCGAGGCGTCGGTCGAGTAGCGGCCGCGGCTGGCGGCGTCGAACAGCACCTCGCCGCGCGTCTCCCGCCGCAGCCGCTCGGCCAGCTTGCCCTCGCCCACCCGCGCCATGGCGTCGTCCTCCCTTGCGTCCTCTGAGATTGTATACATAATGCAATCTGAACGCTCAATGGGGACGAGACCGATGCCGAAGCACCAGCCGGGCCGCCACTTCCTCCAGATCCCGGGGCCGACCAACGTGCCGGACCGGGTGCTGCGCGCCATCGACCGCCCGACGATCGACCATCGCGGGCCGGACTTCGGCAAGTTGGGCAAGGAGGTGCTGGAGCGCATCAAGCCGGTGTTCGGCACCGAGGGCCCGGTCGTGATCTTCCCCGGCTCCGGCACCGGCGCGTGGGAGGCGGCGCTCGTCAACACGCTGTCGCAGGGCGACCGCGTGCTGATGTTCGAGACCGGCCATTTCGCCACCCTGTGGCAGGAGATGGCGCGCAAGCTCGGCATCGTCGCCGAGTTCATTCCGGGCGACTGGCGGTCGGGCGTCGACGCGGCCGCCATCGAGGCCCGGCTGGCCGAGGATTCGACCCGTTCGATCAAGGCCGTCGCCGTCGTCCACAACGAGACCTCGACCGGCGTCACCAGCGACATCGCCGCCGTGCGCCGGGCGATCGACGCCGCCAACCACCCCGCCCTGCTCTTCGTCGACACCGTCTCCTCGCTCGCCTCGATCGAGTACCGGCATGACGAGTGGGGCGTCGACGTCACGGTGACGGGGTCGCAGAAGGGCCTGATGCTGCCGCCCGGCCTGGGATTCAATGCCGTCAGCGAGAAGGCGCGGGCGGCGGCGAAGACGGCGAAGCTGCCGCGTGCCTACTGGGACTGGGAGGCGATGCTGGGCGTCAACCCGACCGGCTATTTCCCCTATACGCCCGCGACCAACCTGCTCTACGGCCTCAACGAGGCCCTGGTCCTGCTCGTCGAGGAGGAAGGGCTGCCGGCGGTTTTCGCCCGCCACCAGCGCCATGCCGAGGCCGCCCGCCGCGCGGTGCGCACCTGGGGCCTGGAGGTGCTGTGCCGCAACCCGGCCGAATACTCGCCCTCCCTGACGGCGGTGATGGTGCCGGCCGGCCACGACGCCGACCAGCTCCGCGCCACCATCCTCGAGCGCTCCAACCTCTCCCTCGGCAACGGCCTCGGCCGGCTCAAGGGCAGGGTCTTCCGCATCGGCCATCTCGGCGACTTCAACGACCTGATGCTGATCGGCACCCTGGCCGGGGTCGAGATGGGGCTGGCCGCGGCCGGCGTGCCGTACGCCAAGGGCGGCGTGCAGGCGGCGATGGACTTCCTCGGCGGCAATCGCTGAGCCCGCCGGGACCTACTGGGCGCGCGTGCAGGTCGGCATGCGCCCGCCCAGCCCGGGGTCGGCCAGCACCGCATCGACGATGAACCAGACCTCGGACTGGTTGCCCTCGGCCACGGCGGGGCCGATGCACGCATAGTGCGGCGACGACCAGCCGACCTTGGCCGGTCCGAACGCGTCCGTCTCGAAACAGGTGTCGATGGGGCCGAAGCCGGAATTGTAGTAGCCGCCGTTCGGCGCAGTGAAGAGCGTCGCGCCCACCGCCAGGAGGATATTGGGGGCGTGGCGAGCGTCGAAGCCGCCCGCGCGCACACAGAGGCGGTAGGCGGCGTCCGCCGCCGACGCCATGCCGATGGCCCAGAGCGCGAGTGCCGCCACGGTGAACTTGCGACCCATGCCGATCCGCCCGCAAGGTGAGGGAACGTCACATCATCCTCGGCAACGGCCGCGAAGTCACGCAATCGCGCGACGGGCGGGAACCCGCCGAGGCCAGCGGCTTTCCTCCGAGGGCCACGACCCTGCCCCAGCGATCGGGAGCACCCGCGATGCCGCGTCTCTGGTTGCCCGCCATCCTCGCGGCGTGGCTTGCTCTCCCACCCGCACCTGCGGCGGCCTCCGCGCCGGTGCCACCCCTCGACTGCCGCGGCGAGCGGGCCGCGGAAACCGGCGCGATCGAGCGGCTGGTGTGCCGGGATGCCGGCCTGGCGGCGCTCGATCGCGAGGTCGACCGCCTCTACCGCCTGGCGCGGGCGGCGGGGACCGGGCGCGTGCCGGCGGCGCTCGACGAAAGCCAGCAGGCCTGGCGGCTGCGCCGCGGCGACTGCCGCAATGCGATCGACCTCGCGCCGTGCCTGCGCGCCATCCACCTCGACCGCATCGCGGCGCTGCGCCTCCACCACGCGGCCGCACGGTCGGCCGATGCGGACGGCACGAGCCGCGGCCCGGTCGCGTTCGACTGCGCCGGGCGGACGCTGACGGTGACCTTCGTCGCCGGCGCACCGGCGATGGCGCATCTGCGCTGGCGCGGCGCCGGATATGCCGCGGTTCAGGTCGAGAGCGGCAGCGGTGCCCGCTACCGGGGACCGGACGGGGCGGAGATCTGGACCAAGGGCAGCGATGCCGCCGTCGCCCTGCCGGACGGGACGAAGCTCGACTGCCGGGAACTCCGGCGCCAGGGGTAGCGCCCGGAATTGTCGCCGGGACAATGTTCCGGTTGCCGGGCGCCGCCCTGGCCCGGCACCTTCCGGCCGTCCCGGTCGGAGGAGCGTCCATGATATCGCTCGGCAGTCTGGCAGCGTTCGCACTGGTCGCCCTCGGCATGGTGCTGACGCCGGGGCCCAACATGATCTACCTGATCGGCCGCTCCATCACCCAGGGGCGCGCCGCCGGATTCCTCTCCCTGCTCGGCGTCGTCGCCGGCTTCGTCTTCTACATGCTGTGCGCCGCCTTCGGCCTGACCGCGCTGCTGCTGGCGGTGCCGCTCGCCTACGAGGCGATCCAGTGGGCGGGCGCCCTCTACCTGCTGTGGCTCGCCTGGAACGCGGTGCGGCCGGGCGCGCGCTCGCCGCTCGAACCCAGGACCGACCTGCCGCACGACCAGCCGGCGCGGCTATTCGCGATGGGTTTCCTCACCAACCTGCTCAACCCCAAGATCGCCGTCCTCTACCTGTCGCTGTTGCCGCAGTTCATCGAGCCCGAGCGCGGCCATGTCCTGGTCCAGGCCCTGCTGCTCGGCATGGCGCAGATCGCCGTCAGCTTCTCGGTCAACCTTGCGATCGTGCTGGCCGCCGGCGCGGTGGCGGCCTGGTTCCGGACCCGGCCCACCTGGCTCGCCGTCCAGCGCTGGCTGATGGCGACGGTCCTGGCGGCGCTGGCGGTCCGGCTCGCCTGCGAGCGCCGGCCGGTCTAGGAGACGGTGGCCGGGCGCCGACGGCGGCGCCATCCGAGGACGGCGCCCGCCATGAGCCCGAGCAGGATCCCCGGCACGCCGAAGCCGAAGACGACGAGATATCCGGCCGCCCCCTCGAAACTGCTGACCTGGGCGAGGTCGGCATAGAGCGACCCGGCGGCGAGCGCGGCCGCGCCGAGGACCACCGCCCCGACCAGCGCCCCGACCACGGCGTCGATCGCCCGCAGGCCGGGATGGGAGCGGTCGCCGCCCGCCAGCGCCCGCAGCCGGCGGAAGACCAGGAAGCTGCCCAGGGCCCAGGCGACGGGCGGCACCAGCCCAAGCGGCAGGAGCCACCAGATGACGGTCGCGCCTTCGGGCAACGACCCGAAGGCGTGGCTGTAGAGGAAGAGCGCCACGGCGATGGCGACCCCGCCCAGCACGGCGATGCCGGCCCGCGGCGCCATCCAGCCGACGACCAGTGCCGGCAGCACCACGGCCGGCATGGCGAACCCATGCACGACCGACCAGAACGCGGCCTCGACCAGCGTCATCGCGTCACCTCGCCTCCGGCCGCCGCCGCGGCCTGCGCGCGGGTTCCGGTCGGCGCCACTCTAGCCGCTTCCGGCCGAAGCGGGGACCGCCGTCCCCCGCTTCGTGCCGGAATCGGGCGGGCCATCTAGGCGGCGCGCTGCGGCAGCGGCCCGACATAGGCGGATTGCGGCCGGATGATGCGCCGGCTCTGCTCCTGCTCCAGGACATGGGCCGCCCAGCCGCCGACACGGCCGACGGCGAAGACCGCGGTGAAGAGGTCGCGCGGCAGGGCCAGGGCCTCGAGCAGGAGGGCCGTATAGAACTCGACGTTGGTGTCGAGCCCGCGGCCCTGCTTGCGCTGGGCGAGGAGGCGGATCGCCGCCGCCTCGACCGCCTCGGCGAAGCGGATGCGGTTGCTCTCGCCGCGCAGGTCCATGACGACGCGCTTCAGCACGTCGGCGCGCGGATCGCGGACGCGGTAGACGCGATGGCCGAAGCCCATCAGCCGGTCGCCATGGTCGAGGGCGGCGATCAGCCACGGCTCGATGCGCTCGGGCCCGCCGATCGCGTCCAGCATGTCCAGCACCGGGCCGGGAGCGCCGCCATGCAGCGGCCCCTTCAGCGCGCAGATCCCGCCGACCACCGCCGACAGCAGGCCGGCGCGCGTCGAGGCGATGACCCGGGCGGCGAAGGTCGAGGCGTTGAGGCCGTGGTCGGCGATCGTCACGAGGTAGGTGTCGAGCGCCCGGACATGGGCGGCCGTGGCGGGTTCCCCGCGCAGCATCCGCAGGAAGTCGGCCGCGTGCCCCAGGGACGGGTCGGGTGCGACCGGCGTCTTCCCGGCCCCCCGGCGGCTGGCCGCCGCCGCCACCACCGCGGTCGCCGCCGTGGCGAGCAGGTGGTGCGGCACCTCGACCCGGTCGGCGAGCAGGGCGAGGCCGGCACGCACCGCCTCGACCGGGCCGAGGCCGTCGAGGGCCGGCAGCTTCGGCGCCAGGATGGCGAACGCGGCCGCGCGCGCCCGGCCGAGCCCGCCGGCGACGTCGCCCGCGGGCGCGAACCCGTCCCAGAGCAGGGCCAGAACCTCCTCGTAGCTGCGCCGTCCTGCCAGCGCCTCCAGGTCGAAGCCGCGGAGCACCAGGCGCCCCGCCTGCCCATCCACATGGCTCAGCACCGTTTCCGCCGCGACGACATCGTCGAGCCCGACCGCCATGGCATCCTCCTTCGTGGCATGTCCCGGACGGGCGGTTTCGCGCCGCTGGCCTCTTCCGTCAACGTTGATTATATTTATCAATATGAATGCACCCGTCCTGATCGATGCCGACGAGGCGATCCGTCGTCTCGGCGTCCGTCGCGCCACCCTCTACGCCTACGCCAGCCGCGGGCTGGTTCGAAGCGAACCGCACCCCGACGACCCCCGGCGCAGCCTCTACGCGGCCGAGGACATCGACCGCTTGGCGGCCCGGCGCCGGCTCGGCCGCAGCCCGGGCGGCGCCGCCGCGCGGACGCTCGACTGGGGCCTGCCGGTCCTGGATTCGGCGATCACCCTAGTGGAGCATGGGTGCCTCTCCTATCGCGGGGTCGAGGCGACCGGCCTCGCCGAATCGGCGACGCTGGAGGACACGGCCCGGCTGCTCTGGGACTGCGGCGAGTTCGACCCGTTCGCCGAACCGCCGCCGCCGGCCCCGGCCGCCGCCCCCGGCCCGGCCGCGACGCGCTGCATCGCCGCCCTCGCCGACGCCGGCTTCGCCGGCTCGGAGGTGTGGGGCCGCGATCCGCGGCGCCGGTGGGCCGCGGCCGCGCGCCTGCTGCGCCGGACCGCTGCCGCGGCCGTCGCCCGCCCCCCCGGTCCCGGGGCGACCGGACCGGAGCCGATCTCGGCCGCCGTCGCCCGGGCCTGGACGGCCGACCCCACGGCCGCCGATCTCGTGCGTCGGGCCCTGGTGCTGGCGGCGGACCACGAGCTCAACGCCTCCACCTTCGCCGCCCGGGTCGTGGCCTCGACCGGCGCCTCGCTCGCCGCCGCCGTCGTCGCCGGCATGGCGGCGCTGACCGGGCCGCGTCACGGCGGCATGACGGAGCGGGTCCAGGCCCTCCTGGAAGAGGTGGCGGCCGGCGGCGATGCCCGCGCGACCGTCGCGCGCCGGCTCGCCCGCGGCGACCGGCTGCCCGGGTTCGGCCACCCCCTCTACCCCGCCGGCGACCCGCGGGCGAGCGCCCTTCTCGCCCGGGTCCGGCCCGACCCGCTGAGCGATGCCGTCGCCGCCGCGGTCGCCGAACTGACCGGGGAACCGCCCAACATCGACTTCGCCCTGGTCGCGCTGGCGCGCGGCCACGGGCTGCCGGCCGAGGCGCCGTTCACCCTCTTCCTGGTCGGGCGGACCGCGGGCTGGATCGCCCACGCGCTGGAGCAGCAGGCGACGGGCGGCCTCATCCGGCCGCGCGCCCGCTATGTCGGGCGCCGCAGACCATCCGGATAGGCGATGCCGCGAACACCGAATTGACGTCGAAATTCCCTTTTCGCGCAATCTGTTGCCGGAACACATCGACGTTGCGGGAAGCGCCGCTCGCGAGTTGTTTTCCGGACCAATCCCGGTTTATATTCGCGCCACGAATTCTGGGGGTCCGCTCGTCTGGCCAAGCACCAACGAGCCCAGACTTGGACTTGGATTCATCCGACTTCTGGGGGCAGACGTGGCGACGATCAACGGCAAGAGCGGCAACGACAACCTCGGCGGGACGAGCGGCAA
>NZ_JAYSFE010000073.1:21214-23626 GCF_041913585.1 Allostella sp. | reverse complement strand
CGGCTTCGCCGGCGCCGTCCGTGCCGAGGCGGCGCCGCCGCGCCCGGCGGCCGCGGCGGCCACGGCCGAGGACGCGGTCGCCCAGGTGCTGTTCCGGCTGCCGCGGCCGGTCTCCATCGCCGCCGGCCAGTCGGCGATGGTGCCGATCGTCGACCGTGACGTGCCGGTGGCGCAGGCGGCGCTCTACCAGCCGGGCGTCGAGGCGAACCATCCGCTGGCCGCCGTCGCGCTGACCAACGACGGCAAGGCGACGCTGCCGCCCGGCATCCTGACGCTCTACGACCGCAGCAGCGGGGCGGCCAGCCATGTCGGCGACGCCCGGCTGGCGACCCTGCCGGCCGGCGAGAAGCGGATGCTGGCCTTCGCCGTCGACCGCGGCATCGCGATCGCCCGCGAGGAGCAGCGGCGCCAGACGGCGACCAGCGCGAAGATCTCGCGCGGCGTCATGACGGTGACGGTGCTCGACCGGCAGACGACGACCTACCGCATCCGCGCCGCCGGCGGCGGCCCGCGGACGATCCTCCTCGAGCATCCGCGCCCGGCCGACTGGCGGCTGGTGACGCCGGCGGCGGACGGGGTGGAACTGGCCCGCGACGTCTGGCGGATTCCCATCACCGTCGGCGGCGACGGCACCGCCGCGGTGCCGGTGACGACCGAGCGCCCACGCCTGCAGGTCGTGCGGCTCGAGTCCGCCCGCGACGCCGAGATCGCCGCCCATGTCGCGGCGCCCGAGATCGACGCCCGGGTGCGGGATGCGCTGAAGCGGCTGGTCGAGCAGCGCGAGGCGGTCGCCGCGGCGACCGGCCGGGTCCAGGCGATCGAGCAGGAGCGCACGGCGGCGGCGGCCGAGCAGGAGCGCATCCGCGCCAACCTGCAGGCGGTGCCGGCGCGCGACGCCATGCACACCCGCTTCCTCAACGCGCTCAAGGCGCAGGAGGACCGGCTCGACCGGCTGGCCGTGGACCTGGAACAGGCGCGCAAGGCCGAGCGCGCGGCGCGCGACGGGCTTGCCGCCTACGTCGCCGGCCTCGACCTGTAGCGGGCGGCGATGCTGCCCTCCGCCGTTCGGAGGGGCGGGATCAGCGCGTCCGGGTCGGTCCCGGGCGGCGGCCGGCCGGGGCCGGCGCTGCCTCCGTCGGCGCCAGCCCGCGGCCCTTCTGGATCGCGCCGCGGCCGAGCCGGTCGCGGACCTGGTCGATGACCTTCTCGACCCGCGCCGCCTGTGCCCGGTGGGGGTCGACGAGATCGGGCGGGTCGGCCTGGTCGTCGGGCCCGAGGTCGGCGGCACCGATGCCGATGAGGCGGAAGCGGGTGCCGTTCGCCTCCCGGTCGAGCAGCGGCAGGCCGGCGCGATAGATCGTCTCGGCGAGCTGGGTCGGGTCGGCGAGGTGGCGGCTGCGGGTGAGGATGCGGAAGTCGGCGGTCTTCAGCTTGAGGGTGATGGCGCGTCCGGCGATGTGGGCCGCCTTGAGCCGCCGCGACACGGTCTCGCACAGCGGCCAGAGCTCCCGGCGGAGGGCCGCCGGATCGGCGAGGTCGACGTCGAACGTCATCTCGGCGGAGACGCTCTTGGCCACCGAATCGGGCTCGACGCGGCGGCTGTCGTGGCCGAAGGCGAGGCGGGAGAGGCGTTCGCCGAGGCTGCCGTGGCGGCGGACGAGGTCGGCGGCCGGACGGCGCTGGAGGTCGCCGATGGTGCGGATGCCGTCGCGGGCCAGCGCCGCCGCCGCCGCCTGGCCGACGCCCCAGATGAAGGTGACGGGCTTCGGCGCCAGGAAGTCGGCCGCCTCGCCCCGGCCGATGACGGCGAAGCCGCGCGGCTTGTCGAGGTCGGAGGCGATCTTGGCGAGGAACTTGTTGGGCGCGAGCCCGATCGAGACGGTGATGCCGAGGTCGGCCTCGATGCGCCGCGCCAGCAGGGCCAGCGTGCGCGCGGGCGGGCCACCGTGCAGGGCTTCCGTGCCGGCGAGGTCGAGGAAGGCCTCGTCGATCGACAGCGGCTCGACCAGCGGTGTCGTCGCCTGCATCAGCCGGCGGACCGCCTGGCCGACGGCCCGGTACTTCGCCATGTCGGGCTTGATGACGACCGCCTGCGGGCAGGCCGCCAGCGCCTTGAACATCGGCATCGCCGAGCGCACGCCGTAGAGGCGGGCGACGTAGCAGCAGGCGGCGACGACGCCGCGCCGGCCGCCGCCGACGATCACCGGGCGCTCGGCCAGCGACGGGTCGTCGCGCTTCTCGACCGAGGCGTAGAAGGCGTCGCAATCGAGATGGGCGATGGCGAGGGTGCGCAGTTCGGGATGGGCCACGGTCCGCGGCGACCGGCATTGCGGGCAGCGTCCCTCGAAATCGTCGCCGAGGTGCCCGCAATCCCGGCAGAGGCGCGTCATCCCGCCGGCTCCCCGACCACCG
>NZ_JAYSFE010000073.1:0-21114 GCF_041913585.1 Allostella sp. | reverse complement strand
CCGCCGGCTCCCCGACCACCGTCGGTTTCGGCCAGAGCCAGGCGGCCCCGCGCACGCCGCTCGAATCGCCGTGCAAGGCTGGGCGCAGGGGCGTCGCCACCCGGTCGGAGAAGACCCAGGCGCCCCAGCGCGCCGGGACCTCGCGATAGAGCCGCTCGAGGCGCGAGAGGCCGCCGCCCAGGACGATGACGTGCGGGTCGAGCAGGTTGACGACGGTGGCGAGCGCCCGCGCCAGCCGGTCGACATAGCGGTCGAGCGCCGCGCCGGCGGCGGGGTCGCCGGCCGCGGCGGCGGCGACGATGGTCGGACCGTCGAGGCGGCGCGCGTCGTGGGCCGCGAAGTCGCCCGCCAGGCCCGGCCCGGAGAGGAAGGTTTCGACGCAGCCGCGCCGCCCGCAGTAGCAGGGCGGGCCCGGCCGCTCGGCGTCGGTCGGCCAGGGCAGGGGGTTGTGGCCCCACTCGCCGGCGATGGCGTTGGGGCCGCGCAGCGGCCGGCCGTGGACGACGATGCCGCCGCCGACGCCGGTGCCGAGGATGGCGGCGAAGACCGTGTCCGCGCCGGCCCCGGCGCCGTCCGTCGCCTCGGACACGGCGAGGCAGTCGGCGTCGTTGGCGACCCGGACGGGCCGCGACAGGGCGGCGGCGACGTCGCGGTCGAAGCGGCGGCCGTTGAGGACGACGCTGTTGGCGTTCTTGACGAGCCCGCTCGTCGGCGAGATCGCGCCCGGCATGCCGATGCCGACCGGCACCGGCGGTCGGATGCCGAATTCCTGCTCGATCGCTCCGACGAGCCCGGCGATCGCGCGCACCGTGCCCTCGTAGTCGTGCGGCGGCGTGGCGATGCGGCGGCGCGCCCGTTCCGCGCCGTCGCGATCGAGCAGGATCGCCTCGATCTTGGTGCCGCCGAGATCGACGCCGATTCGGAACTGGTCGCCCTGGTGCATGGCCCGGCAGCATACCGGGCGGGCGCCGGAAACGCGAAGGGCCGCCGACGGCGGCCCCTCTACGGGAGAAATGCGTCCGGCCGGACCTTACTTGATCTTGCCTTCCTTGAACTCGACGTGCTTGCGCGCGATCGGGTCGTACTTCTTGAGGCTGAGCTTCTCGGTCTTCGTCTTCGGGTTCTTCCGCGTGACGTAGAAGTAGCCGGTATCGGCGCTGCTGTTCAGGCGGATGAGGATCTGGGCGGCCTTGGCCATGGCGTCTGTCCTGATGTACGGATTTGGCGGCGAACTTAGCGATGGACGAGGGCCTGTCAAGCCCTGCTACGGGCGCATCTCCGCCGTGCGCCGCCGGTCGGCCAGCGAAGCGCCGATGCGCGGCGTTCCGACCGCCGCCTGCGACAGGCGCAGCGCGCGCTGGAACAGGCCGCCGTCGGTCAGCAGCCGCTCGGCCAGTTTCACGTCGACGTCCTGTTCCCGCGACTGGCCGGTGCAGGCGGCGCGGAGCGCCCGCCAGCCGGCGTCGTCGAGCTGGGCCCGGGGGACGGCGTTGACCCCGCCCGGGCCCAGCGTCCGGCTCTCCTTCTGGAGGCTGACGCGCAGGCTGGCGGCATCGTCGACCATGCCGTTGGTGCAGATCGTCGGGATGACGCCGTGCTCGTGCAGGGCGTAGCCCGCCGGCGACAGCAGCCGCGCCCAGGTCAGCGTCAGTTCGCCGTCGTTGGGCAGGCGCATCACCGTCTGGACGGTGCCCTTGCCGTAGGAGGCGCTGCCGACGACGACCGCGCGGCCACGATCCTGCAGCGCCGCCGCCACGATCTCGGCGGCGGAGGCGGACCCGCCGTTGATGAGCACGACCATCGGGATGCCGCGCACCAGATCGCGGGCCCCGGCCTCGAAGGACTGGTTGCTGGCGGGATGCCGCCCACGGGTGGCGATGATGGGTCCCTCGCCGAGGAAGGCGTCGGCGACCCGGACCGCCTGGTCGAGCAGGCCGCCCGGATTGTTGCGCAGGTCGAGGATGATGCCGCGGACATGGTGCGACCGGTCGGCCATCAGCTGTTCCAGCGACTCCACCAGCTTGCGCCCGGTCTGCTGATTGAAGCTGAGGATGCGGACATGGGCGATCGGACCGATATGGTCGACGCGGATGGTCGGCACGACGATGCGCTGGCGGGTGATCGGCACCTCGAGCAGGTCGACGATCCCGGGCCGCGCGACCGTCACCCGCACCGTGCTGTCGACCCGGCCGCGAAGCTTCTGCACCACCTCGCGCTGGTCGAGCTTGGCCGTGCCCTCGCCGTCGATGGTGAGGATCTGGTCGTCGACCTGCACGCCGGCCATCGCGGCCGGGCTCTCGGGAATGACCGAGACGATGCGGACCACCCCGTTCTCGACATTGATGGTGACGCCGATGCCGCCGAAGCCGTCGCGCGAGGCCCGCTGCTCGCGGGCGACGTCGGAGCCGGCATAGCGGGAGAACCGGTCGAGGCCACCGACCAGCGCGGTCAGCACGGCGTCGTAGACGGCGTCGCCCTCGGCTTCGGCGATCTTGGGCTGGCCGCTGCGCGCCGCCGCCAGCGCCTTGGTCATCACGCTGGCCCAGGCCGAGGCATTGCGCGACGGCGGGGCGGGGATCTCCAGCACGTCCCGGCGATCGTCGCGAATCCGGATCACGTCGCCGTCGCGGGCCGCCAGGAAGGTGGGGGCGACCTTCGTCAGCCCGTTGAGGCCGGTGATCGCCAGGGTGCCGAGGTCGATCGGGTCGATATAGAGGTCGGACACTTCCTGGAGGCTGGCGAGGAACACCCGATCGGGCCGCTCGTCGGCGGCCTCGCCCGACGGCAGCGGGTTCTGGGTGCATGCGGACAGCGCCACGCCGAGCACGACCAGGGCTGCGCCGGCCAAGGCTCGCAGACCACCATGCTGCGTTGCGGTATGGTCGTGGCGCGGCATGCCGCCGGTCGAAAGCGAACGATAAGAAGCGCTTGTCATCGCCCAGCCCTTGCACCCGCAGAAAAAGTCATGCAGGTGCGAAACGACTCTCAATGTATTGACGCTCCCGCGGCCGGCAAAGAGCTTTGCGCGAACGTGCCGCAGCGGGTTTTATTCCCGTCGGCGCCCTGGCATTTTTGCAACGGAATCCGGTGCTACCGGGACTTCCGACCGCGTGGCGGGCGCCGCTCGCGCCCTGGACCGGTCCCGGGGCGGTCGCCGCGCGCGGCGGCGATGCCCGGCGACCAGCGGTCTTCCGGGTCCAGCAGGGACAATACGAGTCCGCCCGTGGCCGCATCCGCCTCGACGATCCGCACCTTCACGGGCTCGCCCAGGCGGTAGGTGCGGCCCCAGCGCCGGCCGACGAGCGCATGGCTCTTCGCGTCGTGGTCGTAGAAGTCGGTGGGCAGAGTGCTCACCGGCACCAGTCCGTCGGCGCCGGTCTCGGCCAGGGTGACGAAAAGGCCGAAGCGGGTGACGCCGCCGATCCGCCCGGAGACCTCGGTGCCGATCCGCTCCGACAGGTAGGCGGCGGTGTAGCGGTCGACGGATTCGCGCTCGGCGACGGCGGCCCGGCGCTCGGTCACCCCGAGATGCTCGCCCAGTTCGTCGAGCGGCCCCGTCTCCTGCCGTTCGCCACCGTCGCCGAGGCCGAGGGCGACGATCAGGGCGCGATGGACCGCGAGGTCGGCATAGCGCCGGATCGGCGAGGTGAAATGCGCATAGCGGCGCAGCGCCAGTCCGAAATGGCCGATGTTCTCGGGTCGGTACTGCGCCTGCGCCTGGCTGCGCAGGATGAGGTCGTGGACCATGGCCGCGTGCGGCGTGCCGGCGACGCGGGTGATGATGTCGTTGAAATGGTGCGGCTTCAGCACCTGGCCGCGGGCGAGCCGCAGCCCGAGGCTGTCCAGCACCGGCCGCAGCGCCTCGACCTTGGCCGGGTCGGGCGCGTCGTGGATGCGGTAGAGGCAGGGCATCTGCCGGTCGCTGGCCGCGTCGGCCGCGGCCACGTTGGCCGCGATCATCAGTTCCTCGATCAGGCGGTGGCTGTCATAGCGGCGCCGCGGCACGACCCGGTCGATATGGCCGTCGGGACCGAGGATCACCTGCCGCTCCGGCAGGTCGAGGTCGAGGGTGCCGCGCTTGGCGCGGGCCTGGAGGAGGGCGGCGAACGCGCCGTAGAGCGGCCGGATCACCGGCTCCAGCAGCGGTCCCGTCACGTCGTCCGGACGGCCGTCGGCGGCCGCCTGCACCTGGTCGTAGGTCAGCCGGGCGGCCGAGCGCATCAGGCCGCGGACGAAGCGGTGGCCGACGAGGCGGCCGTCGGCGTCGATCCTCAGGCGGACGGCGAAGCAGGCCCGCGGCTCGGCCGGCCGGAGTGAACAGAGATCGTTCGACAGCGCCTCGGGCAGCATCGGCACGACGCGGTCGGGGAAGTAGACGGAATTGCCGCGGCGTCGCGCCTCGCGGTCGAGCGCGCTGCCGGGACGGACATAGTGGGCGACGTCGGCGATGGCGACGACGGCGTTCCAGCCGCCGTCCGCGGCCGGCTCCGCCCAGACCGCGTCGTCGAAGTCGCGGGCGTCGGCGCCGTCGATGGTGACCAGCGGCAGGTCGCGCAGGTCCTCGCGCTGGCCGAGCGCGACCGGACGGGCGGCTTCCGCCTCCTCCAGCGCGGCGGCCGGAAACTCGGTCGGGATGCCGTGGGTGTGGATGGCGACGAGGCTGAAGGTGCGCGGGCTCGCCATGTCGCCGAGACGCTCGACGACGGCCGCCTGGGGCAGGCCCATGCGGCTGCGCGGCAGCACCTCGCCGACCACCAGTTCGCCCGGCTCGGCGCCGCCGGCGTCGGCCATGGCGACGCGGTACTCGATCTTCTGCCGCCGGTCGGTCGGGACGATGCGGCCGGCGAAGCCGCCGCCCTTCAGGCGCGCGTCGGTCATGAAGACGCCGACGACGCGCCCGGCATCGCCCTCCATGATGCGGATCGGCCGTGCCTGGTATTCGTCCGGCGACGTCCGGCTGAGGCGGGCGAGCAGGCGGGTGCCGACGACCAGCGCCGGCGTGCCGCGCCGCTCCGGCTGCACGAAGATGCGCGGCTGGCCTTCCTCGTCGGCGCGGGCGCCAACCGGTCGTGCCAGCAGTTCGCCGTCGGCGTCGATGTCGGTGATGACGAGCATCGTCACCTCCGGCAGGGCGTCGCGGGGGCCGAGCCGGCGGCCCGGGCCGCGCTCGACGCTGCCCGTCTCCTCCAACTCGCGCAGCAGTGCCTTGAGGGCGCCGCGATGCTCGATGCCGAGCCCGAAATGCCGTGCGATCTCGCGTTTGCCGACCGCAGTCGGGCTCGACCGGATGAACGCGACGATGGCGTCGCGGTCGGGGAAGGTGACCTGCTCGCGGTCGCGGCGGCGGGCCAAGGCGGGCTAGCGGTCGTCGCCCGCGGCCGGCTTGCGGCGCGCGGTCGAGGGTTTGGCCGTCTTGGCGGCGGCTGGCTTGCCAGCGGCTTTGGGGGCCGACTTCCGCGCCGCGGTCGTGGTCTTGCTGGCGGCCGCCTTGGGCTTGGGCGCGGCCTTCGCCTTCGCGGCGGCCTTGCCCTCGGCGGCGGGTGCCTTGGTCGCGGCGGCCTTGGGCGCGGCGCGCTTGCGGCCCCCCGCCTTGGCCGGGGCCTTCGCCGCCCGCTCCGCCAGCAGCGGCAGGGCGACGGCGACCGTCACCGCGTCGGCCACCATGCCCTTGGGCAGGGTGGCGCGGATGTCGCCGTGCTGGACGTAGGGCCCGTAGCGGCCGGCATGGACGGTGATCGGCTTGCCGTCGTCGGGATGTTCCCCGACGGGGCGGCCCGGCTGCCGACCGCCGCGGCCGGGGGCGGAGGCGAGCAGGTCGACCGCCCGGTTGAGGCCGATCGTCAGCACGTCGTCGCCGGCGCCGAGCGACTTGTAGACCGATCCGTGCTTCAGATACGGGCCGAAGCGGCCGATGCCGGCCAGGATCGGCTCGCCCGATTCCGGGTGCGTGCCGACGGTGCGCGGCAGGGCCAGCAGTGCCAGCGCCGTATCCAGCGTCACGTCGCCGGGCGCCAGACCCTTGGGGATCGACTGGCGCTTGGGCTTGTCGCCGCCATCGGCGTCGCCGAGCTGGACATACTGGCCGTAGGGCCCCTTGCGCATCCAGACCGGCAGCCCGGTGTCCGGGTCCTCGCCCAGCTTCTTCGGCACGTTGGGGTCGCCCTCGGCCGAGGCGGTGCCGTCGCCGCCCTCGATCGCCAGGGGCCGGGTGTAGCGGCACTCGGGATAGTTGGAACAGCCGATGAAGGCGCCGAACTTGCCGAGCTTGAGGCCGAGGCGGCCGTCGCCGCAGGTCGGGCAGGCGCGGGGGTCGCGGCCGCCCTCGCCGGTGTCCGGGAAGAAGTGGCGTCCGAGGTCCGCGTCGAGCGCGGTGACGACGTCCTTGATCGACAGGTCCTTGGTCTGGGCGACCTGGGCGTTGAACTCCTGCCAGAAGTCCCGCAGGAGCTGGCGCCAGTCGATCCGCCCGTCGGACACCGCGTCGAGGCCGGTCTCGAGCTCGGCGGTGAAGTTGTACTGGACCAGCTTCTCGAAGAAGCCGGTGAGGAAGGCGGTCACCAGCCGGCCGCGGTCCTCCGGCACGAAGCGCTTGCGGTCGAGCCGCACATAGCCGCGATCCTGCAGCACCTCGATGATCGAGGCGTAGGTCGAGGGGCGGCCGATCCCCAGTTCCTCCAGCCGCTTTACCAGACTGGCCTCGCTGTAGCGCGGCGGCGGCTGGGTGAAGTGCTGTTCGGAGGTGACGCCCTGGCGGTCGACGGAAGCGCCGTCGACGAGCGGCGGCAGGCGGCGCTCGCCGTCCTCGTCCTCGGCGTCGTCGCGGCCTTCGCGATAGAGCTTGAGGAAGCCTTCGAAGAGCAGGGTCGAGCCGGTCGCGCGCAGCGTCACCTGGCGGTCGCCGCTGAGCAGGTCGGCGCCGACCTGCTCGAGCAGCGCGCTTTCCATCTGCGAGGCGACGGTGCGCCGCCACACCAGTTCGTAGAGGCGGCGTTCCTCGTCCGAGAGGTGCGCCGCGACCTGGTCCGGGGTGCGGAAGAGGTCGGTCGGCCGGATGCCCTCGTGCGCCTCCTGGGCGTTCTTCGCCTGCGTCCGGTAGACCCGCGGCGCGTCGGGCACGAAGCGCTCGCCGTAGCGGGAGTGGATGAGGCGGCGGGCGGCGGCGATCGCCTCGCCCGAGATCTGCACCCCGTCGGTCCGCATGTAGGTGATGAGGCCGACCGTCTCGCCGCCGATGTCGACGCCCTCGTAGAGGCGCTGGGCGGTGCGCATGGTGCGGGACGCCGTCATGCCGAGCTGGCGCGACGCCTCCTGCTGCAGGGTCGAGGTGGTGAAGGGCGGCTGCGGATGCCGCCGCACCTGTTTGCGCTCGACCGGGCCGACATGGAAGGTCCGGGCCTCGACCGCGGCCACCGCCGCCGCGGCCGCCGCCGCCGTGCCGATGTCGAGCTTCTCCAGCTTGCGGCCGGCGAGGTGGGTCAGGCGGGCGGTGAAGCGGTTCCCGTCCTCGGTCAGGAAGGTCGCCTCGACCGTCCAGTATTCCTGCGGCTTGAACGCCTCGATCTCGGCTTCGCGCTCGCAGATCAGGCGCAGCGCGACCGACTGCACCCGGCCGGCCGACCGGCTGCCCGGGAGCTTGCGCCAGAGCACCGGCGACAGCGTGAAGCCGACCAGATAGTCGAGGGCCCGGCGCGCCAGATAGGCGTCCACCAGTTCGCGGTTCAGCTCGCGCGGATGGCGGAACGCCTCGGTGATCGCGGCCTTGGTGATCTCGTTGAAGACGACGCGCTGGACGGCGACGCCCTTCAGCGCCCGGCGCTGCTCCAGCACCTCGCGGACGTGCCAGGAGATCGCCTCGCCCTCGCGGTCGGGGTCGGTCGCCAGGTAGAGGTTGCTCGCCCCGCGAGTCGCCTCGGCGATCGCGCGCAGATGCTTCTCCGACTTGCCGTCGACCTCCCATTCCATGGCGAAGTCGTGCTCGGGATCGACCGAACCGTCCTTGGCCGGCAGGTCGCGGACATGGCCGTAGCTCGCGAGCACCTGGAAGCCAGGGCCGAGATACTTGTTGATCGTCTTGGCCTTGGCCGGCGATTCGACGACGACGACGTTCATGATGCTACGGGTCGGC
Source organism: Allostella sp. (assembly GCF_041913585.1). Classification (NCBI taxonomy): domain Bacteria; kingdom Pseudomonadati; phylum Pseudomonadota; class Alphaproteobacteria; order Rhodospirillales; family Allostellaceae; genus Allostella; species Allostella sp. Next base: position 12,989 of record NZ_JAYSFE010000073.1, on the reverse strand, counting down.
CTTGCAGGGTTGGGAGGGTCGGGCCCAGGCGCGAGTCCCGTCGCCGGAGCGGTTCAGCGCAGCGACACCTTCTGTCCCGGGTGCCGCTCGATCCGGCCCTGGAGTTCCAGTTCCAGGAGGATCGCCGCAACGGCCGCCTGCGACAATTGGCACTGGCGCACGAGTTCGTCAACCGGGAGGGGCGTCGGCCCCAGCCGCTCCAGGATGCGGTCCGCCCGCCCGCCGGGCTCCTCGTCGCCTTCCGGTTGTGCGCTCGGGACGAAAGGTCGCGGCGCCGGCGGGGCGGTCTGCGGCCGCAGCGCCTCGACGACGTCGGCCGCGCTCTCGACCAGGGTGGCGCCGCTGCGGATCAGTCCATTGGTGCCCTTGCAGCGCGGGTCGAGCGGCGATCCGGGGACGGCGAAGACCTCGCGGCCGTATTCGGCAGCCAGCCGCGCGGTGATCAGCGATCCCGATCGCTCTGCCGCCTCGACGACGACGATGCCGAGCGCCAGGCCGGCGACGATGCGGTTGCGGCGCGGGAAGTTCCGGGCCAGCGGCCCGGTGCCGGGCTCCGCTTCGGCGAGCAGCAGGCCGTCGCCGCCGACCGCCTCGTGCAGGGCCCGGTTCTCGTCGGGATAGGCGCGGTCGATCCCGGTGGCGACGACGCCGATGGTGCCGGCGGCAAGCGCGCCCTGCTGGGCGGCGGCGTCGATGCCGCGGGCCATGCCGGAGACGACGCAGAATCCCGCTTCGCCCAGTTCGCGCGCCAGCGTCTCGGCGAAGCGGCGGCCGGCGCCGGACGCGTTGCGGGCCCCGACGACGGCAACTGCCGGCCGCGCCAGGAGTTCGCGCCGGCCGCGCGTCGCCAGCACGATCGGCGGGTCAGCGATGGCGGCGAGCGCCGCCGGATAGTCCGGATCGCCCCACACGAGGGCGGCCGCCCCGAGGCTCGCCAGCCGCCGCGCCTCTTCGGCCACCGCGGCGGCTGGTGCGATTTCGGGCGGGCGGGGGTGGCCGGCGAGGGCGGACAGCGCCGCCTCCGCCGAGCCGTGCCGGCGCAGCAGCTCCAGCACGGTCGTGGGTCCGATCCGCTCGCTGCGGATCAGGCGCCAGCGTGCGGTCCGCTCGCGCTCCGGGAGGGGAATGGGTCCGGCTGCAACCATCGGCGGTGACCGCTATCGCGGCCGGCCGCCCGGCGTCAACCGGCGCCTACTTCCGGGACAGGTCGATGCGCGGCTCGGTGCCGGCGAGCAGGCGCCGGATGTTGCCGTGGTGGCGGATCACGACGAGGACCGCGATCAGGGCGACGACCCACGTCCGTTCGGGATGCGGGACGAGGCCGGCATGGTCGGCGAGCAGCCAGGAGGCGAGGGGCGCCAGGGCGCAGGCCGTGAGCGCGGCCAGCGAGGACGTCCGGAAGATCGCCACCATCGCGAGCCAGGTCCCGACCAGCGCCAGGCCGAGCGGCCAGGCCATGGCGATGCACACGCTGCCGGCCGTCGCCACGCCCTTGCCGCCGCGAAACCCGAGCCAGGGCGTGAACATGTGGCCGAGCACGGCCCCGGCCGCGGCCAGTGCCGCCGGCAGCGGCCCGAACCCGGCGGCGACGACGACGGCGAGGGCGCCCTTGCCGGCATCGAGCACCAGGGTGGCCAGCGCGAGGTCCTTGCGTCCGGTGCGCAGGACGTTGGTGGCGCCGATGTTGCCGGAGCCGATCGCGCGGATGTCGCCGAGGCCGGCGGCCCGCGTCAGCACCAGTCCGAACGGGATGCTGCCGAGCAGGACGCCGCCTAGCCCGGCCAGGATCGCCACCATCGTCGCCGACATCGCCTACGCCCCCCGACGGATACCGAGCAGCAGTTCGACCGCCGTCTCGAAACTCTGTGCCTGCAGCGGTCCGCCGGCGAGCGGCGACGCCCGCAGGAGGTCCGGAATCCGCCGTCGCAGTTCCGCGACGGCCCCCGGCCGAGCCGCAGCCTGCAGGGCCTTGGCAACATACTGGTCCTCGTCGGCCGCGACCAGATCGCCCATCCCGAGGGTGGCCAGGGCGACGGCGGCGTGCCGCCCGGCGTGGCGCGGTCCGCCGATGGTGACGAGCGGCACCCCCATCGCGAGCGCATCGAAGGTCGTTGCGATGTCACCGGTCGGGAAGCTGTCGAGCCCGAGGTCGATCCTGGACCAGAGCGCCGTCTGGCCGTCCAGCCGCTCGGGTGAATCGAAGTCGACGCGCCGGCCCTCGATGCCGAGCTCCATCAGCCGGGTGGCGACGCGCTCGCGCGCGGTTCCGATCCGCCAGTCCTCGTGCAGCAGCCGCAGCCGGGCGGCCGGATGCTCGCGCAGGATGCGCGCCCAGACGGCCATGGTCCGCTCGCCGATCGCGGACGCCGGGCCGCACCAGCCATAGACGAAGCCCTGCTCGGCCCGGCGCTCGCGGCCGGCGGCATCGGCGGCAGCAAGGGCCGGCCCGCCGCTCATCGCCGGGGTCGGGAACCCGACGATGCGGATGTCCATGGAGCGGCCGATGTCCGGGGGGCAGTGGCCGCGGTCGGCGAGGAGGTGGGACACCGCCGGATGGCCGCTCGGCCAGCCGGTCTCCAGCCACTCGACATGCACCCGCGCCGGGCGCTGGTCGAGCACCGCCAGCAGGTCCGGCTGGTCGTGGCCGATGAAGCTGACGAGGAGGTCGACCCCGTCGTCGCGCATGCGCCGGGCGATGGCGTCCGGGGCCGCCCGGTTGCAGACCACGACCCGGTCGGCGCCGCGGGCGAGGTCGGAGCCCTCGAAGCGGCGCGTCAGGCCGATGCCGTAGAGCGTCGTCCGGAGGCGCCCCGGCGTCCGGTGGCGCAGCAGGTCGGTCATCCAGTAGCCGGCCGCGCGCTGTTCCTGCCACCAGAAGAAGCCGACATGCGGCACGCCGGAGAGGGGGGCGCGCGGCGCCGGCGGCACCGTCCGGGCCGCGGCGGCCGCGCGGTAGCGCCGGGTCTCGGCCGCGATCGCCGCCGGATCGGGCTCGGCCCGGGCCATGGCGTGCAGCCGGGCGGAGAATGCGGCCGCCTCCTCGGGCCCGACCGCGTCGGCGGCCAACATGCGGGCGGCGCCCTCGCAGTCGCCGACCGACGGCAGCGCAGTGGCGAGATCGATCCGGGTCGCCCGGTCCCCGGGCGCGAGGTCGACCGCGCGCTCGAACGCGAACACGGCATCCGAGGGCCGCCCGAGTTCCGCATTGGCCCGCCCGAACAGCCGGAAGACCGGGCCCGACGGCGTCAGCGATGCCAGCGTCTGTTCCAGGAGGTCGCGGGCGGCCTGCGCCTCGCCCTGGCGCAGCAGCGCCTCGGCCTGGGCGGCCGAGGCCAGCGTCAGCCGCCGCTCCGCCTCGACCATCGGCTGGAGGCCGTCGCCCGCCGGAAGCGCCGACGCGAGGGCGGGCAGGTCGGGCGGCGGCCGCCCCGCGGCCGGCACCGCCGCGCGCGCGGCGGCGTTGCGCGCGGCCGCGTCGCCCGGCAGCACGCCGGTCAGCGACAGGAAGAGCCGCAGGCGCGCCCAGGCAGGATCGGCCGCTTCCGGCGCGGCGGGGTCGGGCAGCAGGGCGGCCGCAGCGGTGAGGTCGCCGGCGAGGATCCGGCGCTCGGCCTCGCTCGGACTCGGCGCCGCGGCGGTGTCCTGCAAGGAGGTTCAGTCCCGGGCGCGGTGGACGACCCGGCCGCCCAGCACGGTCAGCATCGCACGTCCCTGCACCGGCCGACCGTCGAAGGGCGAATTCTTCGACTTCGAGCGGAAGCGGTCGACGGCGATCCGCCATGGGCGGTCGATGTCGACGAGGGCGAGGTCGGCAGGCGCGCCGACCTCCAGCCGCCCGCAGTCGAGGCCGAGGATGCGGGCCGGCGCGCGGCCGACCGCGTCGAGCGCCCGCTCCAGCGGCACGTCGCCCTGGTGGACGAGTTCCAGCACCAGCGGCAGCAGGGTCTCCAGCCCGACGATGCCGCTGGCGGCCGAACTGAAGGGCAGGCGCTTGGAATCCTGGTCGTGCGGCGCGTGGTCGCTGGCGATGGCGTCGATCGTGCCGTCGGCGATGCCGGCGACCACGGCCCGCCGGTCACCGTCGCTGCGCAGCGGCGGCGACAGCTTGGCGAAGGTGCGGTAGTCGCCGACCGCGGTCTCGTTGAGCGCGAAATAGGGCGGGGCGGTGTCGCAGCTGACCCTCAGGCCGCGCGCCTTGGCGGCGCGGATCGCCTCGACCGCGCCCGCCGTCGAGACGTGGGCGGCGTGGTAGCGGGCGCCGGTCAGTTCGGCGAGGCGCAGGTCGCGCTCCAGCAGGACCACCTCGGCCATCGCCGGAATGCCCGGCAGGCCGAGGCGGGTCGCGATCTCGCCCTCGTTCATGCCGCCCGGGTGCGACAGCGTCGGCTCCTCCGGATGCTGCACCAGCAGCAGGTCGAAGGTCCGGGCGTAGCTCATGGCCCGGCGCAGGATGCCGGCGCTGGCGATGGCCCGGGTGCCGTCGGTGAAGGCGACCGCGCCCGCGTCCGCCAGCAGGCCCATCTCGGTCAGTTCCTTGCCGGCGAGCCCCTTGGTCGCGGCGGCGTAGGGGTGGATGTTGGCGAGCCCGATCTCCCGCCCGCGCCGGCGCACGAATTCGACCAGCGCCACGTCATCGATCGGCGGGTCGGTGTTGGGCAGGCAGACGATGGTGGTGACGCCGCCGGCGGCGGCCGCCTGGCTCGCCGTCGCCATGTTCTCCAGATGCTCGGCGCCCGGCTCGCGGAGCTGGGCGCGCATGTCGACGAGGCCCGGAATGAGCGCCAGCCCGTGGCAGTCGACCGTCTCGATCCCCTCCGGCACCCCGTCGGCGAAGAGGGCGGGGCCGAGGTCGGCGATGCGGCCGTCGACGGCGAGCAGGCCGCCCGGATGGTCGCGGCCGCCGGCCGGATCGAGCAGGCGGGCGTTGACGAGGGCGAGCCGGCTCATACGGTCACCATGCTCACGGGCGGGCCTCCGAGACATTGCCCGAGTTGCTGCGGGCGAGGTTGTCGGCCAGCACCTCGAGGCAGGCCATGCGCACGGCCACCCCCATCTCGACCTGCTGGCGGATCAGCGAGCGGTCGATGTCGTCGGCGACCTCGCTGTCGATCTCGACGCCGCGGTTCATCGGTCCCGGATGCATGATGAGGGCGTCCGGCTTGGCGACGGCCAGCTTGGCGTAGTCGAGCCCGAAGAAGTGGTAGTACTCGCGCACCGACGGCACGAAGCTGCCCGACATGCGCTCGGTCTGGAGGCGCAGCATCATCACGATGTCGGCGTCGGCGAGGCCGCGCTTCATGTCGTGGAAGACCTCGACGCCGAGGCGGTCGATCGCCGTCGGCAGCAGCGTGCGCGGCGCGACGACGCGGACCCGGGCGCCCATGGTGTTGAGCAGCGCGATGTTCGAGCGCGCGACCCGGCTGTGCAGGATGTCGCCGCAGATGGCGACGACGAGGCCGCGCAGCTCGCCCTTGCGGCGGCGGATCGTCAGCGCGTCGAGCAGCGCCTGGGTCGGGTGCTCGTGGGTGCCGTCGCCGGCATTGATGACCGCGCAGTTGACCTTGTCGGACAGCAGCTTGACGGCGCCGCTCTCGGGATGGCGGACGCAGAGCACGTCCGGGTTCATCGCGTTCAGCGTCATCGCCGTGTCGATCAGGGTCTCGCCCTTCTTCATGGACGAGTATTCGACCGACATGTTGATGACGTCGCCGCCGAGCCGCTTGCCGGCCAGCTCGAACGAGGTGCGGGTGCGCGTCGAGTTCTCGAAGAAGAGATTGATGATGGTGCGGCCGCGCAGCGAGCCGCCCTTCTTGTCGGAACCCTGGTTGCGGGCGACGAATTCCTCCGACCGGTCGATCAGGTGGGCGATCTCCCCGGCGGAAAGCCCTTCGATTCCCAGAAGATGGCGATGCGGGTAACCGAGGGCGGCGACGGACGCGGACATGAGCGCGTCCTATAGGTCATGGGGCGGAGTCCGGGCAAGGGATGGCCTGACCCGGCCTCCCCCCACCCGGACCCTGTCTGTCCGGCCTCAGTCGTCGGTTCCGGGGCGGCCGATGCGGTGCGGCAGTTCCTTCTCGCAGGCCATGCGGAAGACCACCTGACCCGGGAAGGTGAGCTGGCCGTCGCGGCGGCGGCTGAACAGCACGCCCGGGGCGGTCGCCTTGATGGCGAGCCTGCAGTCCTTGGCGAACGGGTCGAGCGGGTCGATGATCTCGCACACCGTCTCGCCGGCCTTCACCTTGGAGCCACGGTCCTTGAGATAGACCAGCATGCCGGCGCGGGGCGCGTAGGCGACGTCCATGCCCCAGGCGGGCGTGATCTTGCACTTGGCCTTGGGCAGCGGGCCCGGGTCGCCGCCGACCACGCCGCGACGCTGCAGGAACTTGAAGAGGTTGGTGCCGTCCGACTTGCCGAGCGCGTGCGAGACGTCGGCCTGGCCGCGATACTCGATGGTGATGGAGAAGGAGGTCTTGGGCAGGGCGGCGTCGGGATAGGCCTTCGCCAGCTTGAGCCAGGGCGTGATGTTGCAGGCGCTGAAGCTCATCACTTGCGGGATGGCGTCCGGGCGGCCGACCGTGGTCGCCTGGCTGCCGATCTGCGCCGACAGTTCGGCCACCGCGTCGGCATGGCTGGCGCCGGCGAAGACGTGCAGCGCGGCATGGGCGTCGCAATGCAGGTCGAGGACGTAGTCGGCGTCGACCGACATCGCCATCAGGGTCTTCTTCAGGAACTGGGGCTCGTTGGGCGCGGCATAGGATTCGACCGCCTTGACCATCGCCTTGCGCACGAGCTCGACGTTCTTGGCCTGGTTCCGGCCGAGCTTGCCTTCGACCTGGGCCACGATCTGGTCGCCGATGTCGAGGTAGTTGCGGTTGTAGTTCTCGCGCAAGTTGAAGTCGTAGCGGCCGAGATGGTTGGCGTAGAGATGCTGCGACAGGCCGACCGGGTTGGCGGTCGGCACGACGATGATCTCGCCCGGGATCTGGCCGGCCTTGTCGGCCGCCTCCAGCATCGGCAGCAGATAGTGCAGCGCCATGACCCCCGGCAGCTCGTTGGCGTGGATGGCGGCCTGGATGTAGGCCTTGGGCCGCGCGCCCGGCGTGCCGAAGCGGTAGACGGTGAGGAAGCGCTCGGTTCCGGGGCTGTTCGACAGCAGGGGCACACGGGTGGCGCGGCTGGGCATCGGTGTCGATCCTTCGCGGAGGACGGGGAGAGGGGCCGGATTCGGCCGAGGGGCGGGGCGATATTGATCGCCCGCGCAGGCGGGCCGTCAAGCCTGCGCGGCGGCCGCCAGCCGGTCGAGCGCACCCTGGAGGATGTAGGCCGCCGCCGCCCGGTCGATCGCCTCGGCCCGGCGGGCACGGGTCACGTCCGCCACGATCATCGCCCGCTCGACGGCGGCCGTCGACAGCCGCTCGTCCCAGAAGGCGATCGGCAGTTCGAGCACGGCCGCGAGGTTGCGGACGAAGGCGCGCACCGACTGGGTGCGCGGGGTGTCGCGCCCGTCGAGGCCGAGCGGCAGGCCGACGACCAGCCCGACCACGCCCTGGCCGCGGACGATCTCGGCAAGGCGGGCGGCATCGTCGGCAAAGCGCTTGCCGCGGCGGATGGTCTCCATCGGCGAGGCGATGACGCGCCGCGTGTCGGAGAGTGCGAGCCCGATGGTCTTGGTGCCGACGTCGAGGCCGAGCAGGCGCCCCGGGGCCAGCCCGGCGAGGTCGGTCAGGGGAATGAGCCGCATGGCGGCACCCTATCCCGGCCGGGGCGGGCGGCGTTAGCGGCTTCGCCCGGCCTTCAGGGCGAGCCTGGCGAAGCCGGCGCCGGCGATCAGCGCCCGGCGGGATGCCGGCGCCCGATGACGGAGCGGTAGTGCGCCGGGATCTCCTCCGAGTGCGGCATGCCGGCGGCCATGGTGAACACGTCGCCCGGGCGGTAGGTGGTCGCGGCCCCGCCACAGGTCAGGGTGATCTCGCCTTCGAGGACGAGCGCCCGGACCTCGAAATCGTGGGTGTGCGGGTCGTTCCGGATGCCTCCCGGGCTCTGCTTGACCTCGACTTCGAAGCCATCCTGGCGCAGTTGCGCTTCGAACGCGGCCTGGTTCATCGCTGTCGCTCCTTCCGGTCGCCGGCGGTGATCGTCCCGCATCGTCCGTCCAGTGACAGCTTCTTACAGGGCGTCCGGTGAATCAACGCATGGGCGCCCGCGGCCCTCCGGTTGCGCCCGGCGGGGGCGGTTGGTAGGTTCCGCCGCCCCTTTCCAGGACCCTCCGGCCATGGCGATTGACTCCGATACCGTCGCGCATATCGCGCGGCTTGCCCGCATCAAGGTGACCGACGAGGAGAAGGCCGCGCTCGCCGGCGAGCTCTCGAACATCCTGCAATGGATCGAGCAACTGGACGAGGTCGACACCGCCGGCGTCGAGCCGGTGGCGTCGGTGGTCGATGCCGTCCTGCCCTGGCGGGCGGACGTGGTGAACGACGGCGGCCAGGCGGAGAAGGTGCTGGCCAACGCGCCGGACGGCGTGCCCGGCTTCTTCGCCGTGCCGAAGGTGGTGGAATGACGATGGTGTCGAACCTGACGGATCTCACCCTGGCGGAGGCGCGCGACGGGCTCGTGGCCCGCCGCTTCTCGGCGGCCGAACTGGTCGAGGCCCACGTCGCGGCGGTCGAGGCCGGGCGGTCGCTCAACGCCTTCATCACCGAGACTCCGGAGCGCGCCCGCGCCGGCGCGATCGAGAGCGACCGGCGGATCGCCGCCGGCGAGGCGCGGCCGCTGGAGGGCCTGCCGCTCGCCATCAAGGACCTCTTCTGCACCGAGGGCGTGCGGACGACGGCCGGCTCGCACATCCTCGACGGGTTCCAGCCGCAGTACGAATCGACCGTCACCGCCAACCTGTGGCGGGCCGGCGCGGTCATGCTCGGCAAGGTCAACCTCGACGAGTTCGCCATGGGCTCGTCGAACATGACGAGCTACCACGGGGCGGTGGAGAACCCGTGGCGCCGCCGCGGCGACAACCGGCCGCTGACGCCGGGCGGCTCCTCCGGCGGCTCGGCCGCCGCCGTCGCCGGGCGCATGGCGCTGGGGGCGACCGGCACCGACACCGGCGGCTCGATCCGTCAGCCGGCCGCCTTCTGCGGCATCGTCGGCATCAAGCCGACCTACGGCCGCTGCTCGCGCTGGGGCATCGTCGCCTTTGCCTCCTCGCTCGACCAGGCGGGGCCGATGGCGCGGACGGTGCGCGACGCGGCGATCCTCCTGCGCGAGATGGCCGGGCACGACCCCAAGGATTCGACGTCGGTCAACCTCCCGGTGCCGGACTTCGAGCAGGCGCTCGACCAGGGCGTCAAGGGCCTGCGCATCGGCATCCCGAAGGAGTACCGGGTCGCCGGCACGCCGCCCGAGATCGAGGCGCTGTGGCAGCAGGGGATCCAGTGGCTCAAGGACGCCGGGGCCGAGCCGGTCGAAATCAGCCTGCCGCACGCCCGCTTCGCCTTGCCGACCTACTACATCATCGCGCCGGCCGAGGCGTCCTCGAACCTCGCCCGCTACGACGGGGTGCGGTTCGGCCTGCGCGTGCCCGGGCAGACGCTGGACGAGATGTACGAGAACACCCGCGCGGCCGGCTTCGGAGCGGAGGTGAAGCGGCGGGTGCTGATCGGCACCTACGTCCTCTCGGCCGGCTACTACGACGCCTACTACCTCAAGGCGCAGCGCGTGCGCGCCCGCATCGTCGAGGATTTCCGCACCGCCTTCGAGACGGTCGACGCGATCCTGACGCCGGCGACGCCGTCGGCGGCCTTCGGTCTCGACGACAAGATGGACGATCCGATCGCGATGTATCTCAACGACGTCTTCACCGTGACCGCCAACCTCGCCGGCCTGCCGGGCCTGTCGGTGCCCGGCGGGCTGTCGGCGGACGGGCTGCCGCTCGGCCTCCAGGTGCTGGGCCGCGCCTTCGACGAGGCGACGGTGCTGCGCGTCGGCCGGGCGATCGAACGGGCGGCGGACTTCACGGCGAAGCCGGCCATGACGGGAGGTGCGACATGAGCCTGATCCAGGGGCGCACCGGCGACTGGGAGATCGTGATCGGCCTCGAGGTCCATGCCCAGGTGGTGTCGAAGTCGAAGCTCTTCTCGGGTGCGGCGACCGAATTCGGCGCCGAGCCGAACAGCCAGGTCTCCTTCGTCGATGCCGGCATGCCCGGGATGCTGCCGGTCATCAACGAGGTCTGCGTCCGCCAGGCGGTGCTGACCGGCCTCGGCCTCAACGCCGAGATCAACCTCGTCTCGGTGTTCGACCGGAAGAACTACTTCTACGCCGACCTGCCGGCCGGCTATCAGATCTCGCAGTTCACCCGGCCGATCGTCGGCAAGGGGACGATCGTCCTCGACCTCGCCGGCGGGGCGACGCGCGAGGTCGGCATCACCCGCCTGCATCTCGAGCAGGACGCCGGCAAGAGCCTGCACGACCAGCACCCGTCGAAGTCCTACATCGATCTCAACCGGTCGGGCGTCGCCCTGATGGAGATCGTGTCCGAACCCGACATGCGGACCGCCGAGGAGGCCGGCGCCTACCTCAAGAAGCTGCGCTCGATCCTGCGCTATCTCGGCACCTGCGACGGGAACATGGAGGAGGGGTCGATGCGGTGCGACTGCAACGTCTCCGTCCGCCGGCCGGGCGGGGAGCTGGGCACGCGCTGCGAGATCAAGAACGTCAACTCGATCCGCTTCGTCATGCAGGCGATCGAGTACGAGGCCCGGCGCCAGATCGAGATCATCGAGGATGGCGGCGCGATCCGGCAGGAGACGCGGCTGTTCGATTCCGGCCGCGGCGAGACGCGTTCGATGCGCTCGAAGGAGCACGCGCACGACTACCGCTACTTCCCGGACCCCGACCTGCTGCCGCTCGTCCTGTCGCCGGAGTTCGTGGCCGGGATCAAGGCCGGGATGCCGGAGCTGCCGGACGCCAAGAAGGCGCGCTTCGTCGCGGAATACGGCCTTTCGCCCTACGACGCCGGCGTGCTGGTCGGCGAACAGGAGAACGCGGCCTTCTTCGAGGCGGTGGCCAGGGGCCGGGACCCCAAGCTCGCCGCCAACTGGGTGACGGGCGACTTCTTCGGCTTCCTCAACAAGTCCGGCAAGCCGATCGCCGAGGCGCCGGTCTCGGCGGACGCGCTGGGCGGCCTCATCGACCTCATCCGCGACGGCACCATCTCCGGCCGCCTCGCCAAGGAGGTGTTCGAGGCGATGTGGGAGACGGGCCGGCCCGCCGCCGCCATCGTCGAGGAGCGCGGCCTGCGGCAGGTGTCCGATACCGGCGCGATCGAGGCGTCGATCGACGCCGTGATGGCGGCCAACGCCGACAAGGTGGCGGAGTACCGATCCGGCAAGGACAAGCTCTTCGGCTTCTTCGTCGGCCAGGTGATGAAGGCGACCCAGGGCAAGGCCAATCCCGGCCTCGTCAACGAGATCCTGAAACGCAAGCTGGCCGGCTGAGCACGGCCGGCGGATTCCAGGCGAAGGAGACAGCGAAGATGGCGATGACGCTCCACGGCAGCCCGCTCTCGTTCCCGACCTACAAGGTGGCGCTGATGCTCTCGATGGCGGGGCAGCCCTTCACCTTCCGCTTCGTCAACCTGCGCCAGGGCGAGCAGAAGACGCCCGAGTTCCTGGCCATGAACCGCTTCGGCCAGGTGCCGGTGCTGGTCGACGGCGACGAGGCGATGTGCCAGTCGAACGCGATCCTGAGCCGGCTCGCCTACAAGTTCGGCAAGTTCACCGGCGGCGACGCCGCCGGCCAGCGCGCGACCCAGGAATGGCTGTGCTGGGAGGCGGACCAGCTGCTGCCCGGCATCGCCCGGCCGCGCTTCTTCAAGCGCTTCATGGAGAAGCCGGATCCGACGCTGCTCGACCACTACACCCAGCGCGGCGAGGCGGCGTTGAACACGCTCGAGACGGCCTTGGCGAAGCAGCCCTTCCTCGGCGGCCAGTCGCCTTCGATCGCCGACATTTCCTGCTATGCCACCGTCGTCCATGCCGGCGAGGGCGGCTTCGACCTCGCGCGCTGGCCGTCGGTCCAGGCCTGGGTTGCGCGGATGGGGCAGCAGCCGGGCGTGAAGCCGGCCCCCGAACTGATGCCGATGCCGAAGTGACGGACGGGGAGCGGACAGGCGCGATGATCGACCTCTACACGTGGACGACGCCGAACGGCCGCAAGGTCTCGATCATGCTGGAGGAACTCGGGCTGGACTACCGGGTCCACCCCGTGAACATCGGCAAGGGCGAGCAGTTCCAGCCGGATTTCCTGAAGATCAGCCCGAACAACCGCATCCCGGCGATCGTCGACGGCGACGGCCCGGGCGGCAAGCCCTTCGCCCTCTTCGAATCGGGCGCGATCCTGATCTACCTCGCCGACAAGACCGGGCGCTTCTATCCGAGCGAGCCGGTGGCGCACTACACGACCCTGCAATGGGTGATGTGGCAGATGGGTGGCTTCGGGCCGATGCTGGGCCAGGCGCACCATTTCCGCCGCGCCGCGCCCGAGCCCATCCCCTACGCCATCGACCGCTACGTCAACGAGGCCAAGCGCCTCTACGGCGTCATCGACAAGCGCCTGGGCGAGGCGGAGTACCTGGGCGGGGCGGACTACACGATCGCCGACATCATCACCTATCCGTGGGCGGCGCGGCACGAGTGGCACGCCGTCGACCTGGGCGAGTTCCCGAACGTCCAGCGCTGGTACGACCAGGTCGGCGCCCGGCCGGCCGTCCAGCGCGGGATGGCGATCCCCAAGGTGTGAAATCGCCTGCCGGCGCGGCCCCGTTCGTTGACAGGGGCCGCGCCGCACGGCTAGAACCACCCTCGCATACGCCGTGAAACGATCCACTCACGGGTGGAGGGGTGGCCGAGTGGCTGAAGGCGGCGGTTTGCTAAACCGTTATAGGATCTAAAGTCCTATCGTGGGTTCGAATCCCATCCCCTCCGCCA
>NZ_JAYSFE010000072.1:0-23765 GCF_041913585.1 Allostella sp. | reverse complement strand
CGATGGAGACCGCGATGGGCGAGGTCGTCAACCTCAACCGCTTCCGCAAGCAGGCGGCCCGCCGCGCGGCCGCGGCCAAGGCCGCCGAGAACCGGGTCCGGCACGGCCGCTCGGGCGCCGCCAAGGCGAAGGAACGCACCGAACGCGACCAGGCCGGGCGCCGGCTCGACGGCGCCCGCATCGAGGACGGCGACCCGGAGACCTGACCGCCGCCTATTCGGCGGCGGCCGCCGCCTCCGGCTCGGGCACGGACTCGGTCGCGAACTCGGCCGGCATGGTGATCTCGATCAGCTCGAGATCGTCGGAATGCTCGACCTCGACATGGCGGATGCCGGGCGGCTGGTGGACGCAGGAGCCTGGGCGCAGCGTCACCTCGCCCTGGCCCTCGTAGCGGAACTTGACCCAGCCCTTCAGGACGTAGACGAGCTGGAACCCCAGGTGGTGCCGGTGCCAGCCGCCGGCCGCATGGTGCCCGGGCCGCGCCCGGATGACATGGGCATGGAAGCGCCCGTCGGTCGCCGTGGCGATGCCGAGGTCGCGATACTCGAAGAACGGCCGCAGGCCGTCACCGACGAACCGGCTTTCGTCGGCATGACTGACCGAGAAGCGCATCTTCTCCCTCCCTCTGCCGGCAGGACCGGCTCACGGCGAGACGATCTTGCCCGGATTCATGATGTTGTCGGGGTCGAGCGCCTTCTTCAGCATCCGCATGACGCTGACCGCGTCGCCATGCTCGGCGGTCAGGAAGTTGATCTTGCCGTAGCCGATGCCGTGCTCGCCGGTGCAGGTCCCGCCCATCGCCAGCGCCCGGTGGACCATGCGGTCGTTGAGCGCCTGGGCACGGGCGATCTCGTCGGGGTCGTCCGGGTCGATGATGAAGGCGAGATGGAAGTTGCCGTCGCCGACATGGCCGACGATCGGCGCCAGCAGCCGGCTCTCGACGATGTCCTTCTTGGTCTCGAGGATGCACTCGGCGAGCCGCGAGATCGGCACGCAGACGTCGGTCGCCCAGCCCTTGGCGCCCGGACGCATCGCGATCGCGGCATAGTAGGCGGTGTGCCGGGCGGCCCACAGGCGCGAGCGGTCCTCCGGTTTGGTCGCCCACTGGAAGTCCGCCGCGCCCTCCTCGGCCGCGATCGCCTTCACCATCTCCGACTGTTCGGCGACGCCGGCCGCGGTGCCGTGGAACTCGCAGAAGAGGGTCGGCTGCTCCGGGTAGTCGAGCTTGGAATAGCGGTTGATCGCCGCCATCTGCACCTCGTCGAGGAGCTCGATGCGGGCGACCGGGATGCCCGACTGGATGGTCTGGATGACGGTGTCGACCGCCCCCGCCAGGGTCGGAAACGAGCACACGGCCGCCGCCATCGCCTCGGGCACGCCGTAGAGCCGCAAGGTCACCTCGGTGATGACGCCGAGCGTGCCCTCCGAGCCCACGAAGAGCCGGGTCAGGTCGTATCCCGCCGCCGACTTCCGCGCCCGGCCGCCGGTGCGGATGATGCGCCCGTCGGCGAGCACGACGGTCAGGCCGAGGACGTTTTCTCGCATGGTGCCGTAGCGCACCGCGTTGGTGCCGGAAGCGCGGGTCGCCGCCATGCCGCCGAGCGACGCGTCGGCACCGGGATCGATCGGAAAGAAGAGGCCGGTGTCGCGCAGGTGTTCGTTGAGCTGCTTGCGGGTCACCCCCGCCTGGACGGTGCAGTCGAGGTCGGCGGTCGAGACCCGCAGCACCTCCTTCATCTGGCTGACGTCGATGCTGATGCCGCCGTGCAGCGCCGCGACATGGCCCTCGAGCGACGTGCCGGTGCCGAAGGGAATGACCGGGACGCCCGCCGCCGCGCAGGCCTTGACGATCTCGCTCACCTCCTCGGTCGAACGGGCGAAGGCGACGGCGTCCGGCGGCGCGGTGACATGGTAGGATTCGTCGCGGCCGTGCTGTTCGCGGACCGCCGTGGCGGTCGACAGCCGGTCCCCAAGGAGCTGGCGCAGATGGTCGAGCAGCGCCGCGCTGGGCGTGATGCGGCGCTGGGCGACGGCGGCGGACATGGGCGGCACTTTCGGGCTGCGAGGGAGCGGGTCGACCGAAGGTAGGCCCCCGCCGACGCCGCGGCAAGCGGGCGGCTCAGGCCGCCTGCCGCTGCCACTCGGCCCGGTCGATCGCGTAGTAGACGACCGGGAGGCCGCGGTGGGTCGCGTCGCGGCGGTAGGTCATGCCGAGCCGTTCCATCACCCCGCGCGAGGCGAGGTTGTCGTGGAGCGTGATCGCCATCACCCGGCCGAGGCCGAGCCGGCCGAAGCCGTAGGCGAGCGCCGCCCGCCCGGCCTCGACGCCGATCCCCTGCCGGCGCACCCGCTCGCTGAGGGTGTAGAGCACCTCGGTCTCGCCGTCGAAATCGGGCATGTAGCGCAGCCCGTGGTGGCCGAGCAGTTCGCCGGTGCGGCGGTCGACCACGGCCCACGGGCCGTAGCCGCGCAGCCGCCACTCGTCCATGAAGTGGCGCAACGACCGCTCGGCGATGATTGCGGCCGGCTCGTCGGGCGAGCGCAGCCAGTCGCGCACCGACGGCTCGTCGCGGATGCGGACATAGGCCGGCAGGTCGTCGAGGGTGAAGGGGCGCAGCAGCAGCCGCTCGGTGCGGACGCTGCCGGGCGGCAGATCGGGTTCGCTATTCGTCACGGTCGCTCCGACGGCCAGGCGACGACCCGCTGCTCCAGTTCGGCCTCCGTCACCTCCTCCTCGGAGACGACGCGGCCCCGCACGGAGATGCCGGCGGCGTGGACCGTTTCCGGATCGCCCGAGACCAGCGGATGCCACCAGTAGAGATCGCGGCCCTCCGCCACCAGACGGTAGGCGCAGGTCGGCGGCACCCAGCGCAGCCGGCGGATGTTTCGCGGCGTGAGCTTGACGCAGTCCTTCACGATCGATTGCCGCGTCGCATAGCTGGAACAGCGGCACGAATCCAGGTCCAGCAGACGGCAGGCGACGTCGGTGAAGAGATAGCGGTTCTCGTCGGGGTCGTAGAACTTGAGCAGGCAGCAGCGGCCGCAGCCGTCGCACAGCGACTCCCACTCGGCCGCCGTCATCTGGCCGAGGCGCTTGGTCTTCCAGAAGGGTTCGCCGGTCATGGGCCGGCACCGTTGGCGCCGGCCCGGCCGCTTGTCAATCGGCTGGTCCGGACGACGCGACGCCGAGCCGGCGGGCGAGGAAGTCCAGCCGGTCCTGGCCCCAGAAGATCTCGCCCTCGACGACGTAGGACGGGGCACCGAAGACACCGGCGGCGATCGCCCGGTCGGTGTCGGCATCGAAGAGCGCGGTGATCGCCGGGTCCGCCCCGCGACGGCGCAGGGCCGGCCCGTCGAAGCCGAGGCGGCCGGCGACCGCATCGAGCACGGCCGGGTCGTTGACGTCGGCATCCTCGGCCCACAAGGCGGCCATGAAGCCGTGCGCGAGCCGCAGCGCCGCCGCGTCGCCCTCGGCATCGCGCAGCGCCAGGACCATCCGCACCCGGTCCCCCTCGGGCGAGGGAAACGCCTTGGGATGGAGGGTCAGGGGCACGCCGAGATGGTCGCGCCAGCGCGCCAGTTCGACCAGGCGGTAGGCCTGGCGCTGCGGGGCGCGCTTCGGCAGCGGCAGACCGCCCGACTGGGGAAAGATGCGGCCGAAATCGACCGGGCGGACCGCGACCGCGGCACCGGCCCGGCGCGCGATCTCCGCGAACCGCGCCGAGCCGAGATAGGCCCAGGGCGAATTGTGCGAGAAATAATAGTCGATCACCATTCCGGCCGGCCCTTCTCGTCCAAGCGGCTGCGCGCGGTCCACCATAGGTTTCGGCCGGGGTGGCCGTCGATGATAGACTGCCCTCCGAGGTGGAACGAGGCGCATGGACCTGACGACGCTCGGCTACGCACTCCTCTTCGGCCTGTCGGTCTTCACCGCCGACAGCGTCATCTATGCCGATTCGTACTCGCTCCGGGCCGAGGTGCACGAGGACGTCGGTCGCGCCGGCTATACCCGCCAGTATGTCGAGAGCTACTTCGCCTACGAGATGCGGCGAACCTTCCGCCACGAATCGGTGGTCAAGCCGGTCGCGCTCCGGGCCGGCGGCGAGGCGTCGGTCACGGCGGCGCTGACCGATCCGCTCGGTGCCGACCGGCTGCGCTCGGCGCTGCAGAGCCTGTTCCAGGTCGATCCGCTCAGCCTCGAGGTCTACCTGCTGCCGGCGGGCGACGACATCCGCGCGGTCGGCTTCGGCAGCCGCCCGAGCGGCGCCTTCTTCGAGTTCTCGACCCAGGCCGGGGGCCGGCCGCCGCAGGTGTTCCTCGGCGAGGTGGCGATGCAGGCCGCGCTCGTCATCGATCCCTACCACGCCCGCCTCGCCCAGGCGCGGCAGCTGCCGCGGGAGGGGGCGGCGGCCGCGGAGGCGACGCGGAAGCTGGTGGCCGAACTCGGCGCCCGCGCTCCCGCCGCGCCGACGCCCGGCCCCTCCGCCTCCGTCCCCGTCCCCGCCCCCGCTCCCGAGCGCCGGGACGACGCGGCCCTCTCCCATCTCGAAGGGATGCTCGCGCTGCGCGGCGGCGATCTCGACCAGGCGGAAATCCTGCTGAAGCGGGCACTGGCGGAGAATCCGGGGATGGTCGCCGCCCAGATCAACCTCTCGCTCGTCAACCTGCTGCGCGGACGCCACCTGCCGTCGCTGACGCTGGCCCGGCAGGCGGAGAGCGCGCTGCCGACGAGGACCGAGCTGCGCCCCAAGGCGATGCGCCACCTGCGCGGCGCGATCTACGCCACCGCGGCCTTCAATGCCGAGGCGGTGCAACAGGCGAACCTCGCCGAGACGCTGTGGCAGCGCGCCTGCGCCGACCTGCCGCAGCTGGGCCCGCTGCTGGCCGGACGCGGCAGCGCCTGGCTTCCCGCCCGGACCGTCACCGCGTGCTGGAAGCCGCTGGATCGCGAGGCGCAGGCGGCGTTCGACGCCTACGCATGGGAACTGGCGGCGCTGGGCCCGCTGCCGGCCGCGCGGCCGGGCAGCGGCCGATAGGCCGGCGGTCAGCGAATGGGGATCGTGCTCTCGGGCAGGGGCTGCCCGCGGCGCAGCGCGTTCGCCGCCTCGATCAGCCGGTAGAAGCCGCGATTGTCCAGCAGGTTCATCATCACCGCATTGTCGGCGAAGGCGGACGCCCAGTAGCCGCCGTGGTTGCCGGGGTCGCCGGCATAGTTGAAGCGGACGAACTCGATCATGGTCAGCGGCCGGATGACCTCGATCGCCGTGATCGTGTCGAGGAAGATCGACGAATCCACGCGCGGGATGTGCAGCGGCAGCACGTCCATGACGATATGCAGGAAGCCCACCCGCCGGATCTCGACTCGATCCGGATAGAGCGCGATCAGCCCGCCCCACCCGTACGCCTCCATGATCGGGCGCTGGCCCGAGGGCGAGGCGCGGGACGCACGCCGCTGCCAGCGTCCGAACCAGTGCCATCGCCGCCGCCGCGGTCGCTCCGCCGCGGCCGAGGCCCCGGGTGCCGGCCATCGGGACCGCGCGCCGCGCCGACGACCACCTTCCTCGACGATCATGCCGGCGACCTTAGCACGCCCGACAGTCGACATGGCGATCGCGCGTGGTATAGGTTTCGCTTCATTGGGGCGGCTTCAGTGCCCGTCGCGCGGTCGGTGCCCCTGCCCGATCCCGGCGGGGCGTCCCGAAGGCACAGGTGGAACCATGGACGGTAGCGTGGCGACGGTATCGGACACCGGCAAGAAGCGCTTCGCCGACCTCGTGCGGCTCCATGCGCAGAAGGCCAAGTTCATCACCCGCGAGCAGGAGATCAAGCTGCTCGAGGAGGGGCTGAACCGCTACGACATGAGCCTGGCCGACAGTCGCAACATCGTCCGCGGCGTCGCCGACGAGATGTCGGTGACCTTGGAGCGCGACGTCGATTCGGCCGCCACGGCGATCCTGCGCGGCTTCGCCAGCAAGCACCGCAATCGCATCCGCAAGGGCGAGTTCGAGCAGGCGGTCGCCTTCTACCGGGTCCAGGCGGAGAATTCCCTGAGCGACGCCGAAATCCGCCGGCGGCTCAAGACGATCATGGAGAACAACGACTGGAAGCCGAAGCGCGCGGGCGTGCTCGTGCGCTCACGCCGCTGGTACCGGTCGATCAAGGCCGACTGACCGGCTCAGTGGCCGCGGGCGCGATGGCCGCGCTGCAGGCGGAAGCGCTGGAAGAGCAGGCCGACCGCCGCCACCAGCCAGAAGCTGAGCTGGTGCAGCAGCCAGAACGCGGTGCAGGCGACGTAGAGCGCCAGAAGCGCGGCCGCGGTCGCGATCATAGCTCCGCACAGCACCGCGCGCAGCGCCTCCGCCGGACCCCAGAAGCGGAACGGCAGCAGCAGGGCGACCAGCAGCAGCAGCCCGTGCAGCGCGACCGTCGCGCGGACCCACAGCGGCGCCTCGTAAGAGCGCAGGTAGATGGCGGGCAGGTCGCGCAGGTAGGGGGCGAGGCGGATGTCGAGCATGTCGGCGAACGACATGTCCCACGGTCCACCAGGGGAGAAGATGCGGTCCGGCGCCCACACTTCGACCCCAGGTCCGGCCCACAGGACCGCCACCGGCAGCAGCAGGCCCGCCGACAGCGCCGACCGGCGCAGCACGGGCAGCGTGTGGTACCAGCGTGGCTTGCAGGCATCGACCAGTTCGGCCACCACCGTCGCTGCCGCCACCGGAATGGCCAGCGCCACGATGCAGGCGAGGACGTCGATCAGGGTGCCCGTGGTCACCGCCCGATCCGCCGTTCCATGCCCGGCCAGCCGCCCGCCGCCGCTCGCGAGTTCCTCATGACGGACCGATCATAGGCCGATGGCACGGAATCGCGAATGGATGAAGGTCTGGGCCATCGCGGCCGTGCTCGCGCTCGTGGCCGCCTGGCCGGTGGCGGGGCACGCCGGGGAATGCCGTCCGCCCGAGCCGGAACTCGCCGAGTTCCGGCGCGCCGAAGCCGGCCGCATCTCGGCCGACCGGCTGCGCGTCGAGCAGCTCGTCCGGCGCACGCTCGGGACCGGCGTCTCGCTGTCCTTCGGGGAGGTCCGGCAGCGCGTGCCCGCCTATGGCGACTGGGCCTACGGCTGGGTCGAAAGCTACGTGACCTCCTACGAACTCGTGATCCGCGGCCTGCTGGCGGGCGTGCAGGCGGGGGCCGCGCCCTGGGATCCCGAGGTGCGGGCCGCCATCGCCGGGGCGGCGCGGCGTTTCGTCTTCAACCGCTTCGACCAGCTGGTGGTGCGGCCGGCCCGCCTGCCCGAGCGGCTGCACGAGGAGTGGGCGGCGGCGACGAGCCTGGCCGAATCCGAATGGGGCGTCGCGCGCGCCCGGTCGCGGGCCGCGGTGGCGCGCTTCCTGGGCGAACACTGCCCAGAGGTCCCGGGCCCTGCAACGGCCGATGGCGACGGCGGACCGTCGCTGCGCACCGCCAGCGGCCGGCCCCTGGCGAGCGCCGGAACGATCGAGGGGATCTACCGCCTGGATGGCGCCGGCGATGCGGAGACGATCTTCCTGCGTTCGACCCGCCCGTTCGGCGCGCGCCTGGCGATCATGCTGGCGCGGCTCACCGAAGCGGGGTCGGCGATCGCGGTCGGCGGCATCTTCGGCATCGGCGGGCTGACCGGGCCGATCAGCGGCTTCGTCGGCGTGCTGGCGACGGTGTGGACGCTCGACTGGGCGATCAACCGCGGCGACGAGCTGATCCATCGCGCGTCGATGGAGCAGGAACTGCAGGGGCTGGTCGGCGACATCGAGCAGGAAATGCTGCGCGGCATGGAGACGCTCTTCGCGGAATCGCTGGGAGCGGCGGCCGAGGAGGAGATCGCGCGGCTGTCGGCGATCGGACGGTGAGGATCCCCGCGGCCCGATCGTGATGGTATAAGTCTTCCTTCGAGACGCTGCTGGGCGCTCCGTCCCAGGCGCGCCGAGCCAGGGAGGCGAGACATGACGGCCGACACCACCGCACTGGACCGGTCCCGCATGCAGACCGGGTCGCGCACTCGACCGGGCGCCGCCATGGGTCTCGCCGGCTGGGCGATGGCGACCGCGGTCGTCGCCCTGGTGCTGGCGGCCTCGTCGCCGGTCTGGGTCCCGATGCTGCGCAGCGCGCCGGAGGCCAAGCCCGACCTGACCATGACCGTGGCGGTGCGACAGGCGACCGATACCGCCCGCAGCGCCCAGGCGAGTGCACGCGGCGCCCAGGCGACCGCCGAGGAGTCGGTCCGCGCGACCCGCGAACTGGCCGAACGGACGGCACCGCTGGCGGCCCGCATCGATACTCTCGAGGCGACGGTCCGGAAGCTGGCGACGGCATCCGCCACCGCCCCGACCGCGGCCGACATGCACCGGCTCGCCCTGGCCGGGGCGATCGCCCAGCTCCGCCCCGCCATCGCCCGGCCGACGCCGTTCTCGGTCGAACTCGCCGTGGTCCAGGGCCTTGCCCAGGCCCAGGACCAGTACATGGCGGCGCTTCGGCTGCTGGCCCCTCATGCGAGTGTCGGCATCCCGACCCTGCGCCAGCTCCAGGCGCGCTTCGCCGCCGCCGCGGACGCCGCCCTGATGGCGGAGGCCGGGGCCGAAGGGGTGCCGCTGGCGTCGGAATTCCTGAGCTGGGTCGCCTCGACGGCGCCGTTCGGCAGCGGACGGATGGTTCACGACCTGATGATGCCCGAGACCGCGGCAGCGCTGGATCTGGCGCGCGACCGCCTGCGCGCGGATGACCTGGCCGGAGCGGTCGCGGCGGTGAGCCGGCTGCGCGGCCCCGCCGCCGCCGCCATGCGTCCGTGGACGGATTCGGCGCGCGCCCGCGTGGTCGGGACGGCGGCGATGGACAGCCTGGTCCGCGCGGCCCTCGCCGATCTCCCGGGCGGAGCGCGATAGCGCCTCCGGACGGGAAGGACGACGCGATGGCGATAGGCGGCGGACGCTTCGACTATTCGAGCATCCTGATCCGCTTCCTGTTCAGCCTGTTCTTCGTGCTCGCGACCTACAATCCGAGCGGCGTGTCGTACTTCCACTGGGTCCAGAATGCCGGCGACGTGCCGCTCAAGATCCTGACCGGGCTGATCCTCGTCGGCATCTACGCAATCCTCGTCATCTCGACCTGGCGAATGATCGGGGCGTTCGGCGTGGCCCTGGTGGTGGCCGCCTGCGCGGCGGCCGGCTGGCTGCTCTGGGACCTGGGCGTGATCGATCTCGGCAGCCTCAGCGCCTTCTCGACCTCGTTGCTGGTGATGCTGGCGGTCGTCTTCACCGCCGGCATCTCCTATTCCGGGGTCCATACCCGACTGACGGGCATCCTCCACACCGAGAACAAGTGACCCTCAGCGGGTCAGGGCCTGGGCCATCACCCGGTTGACGAGTTCCGTCGCCGCCTGGTCGATGGCGATCCGCGAGCGTGCGTGGATGATCCAGGTCGCGGCCTGGCTGAGCGCCGCCGCGTCGAGCGGCGCCAGCGCCGCCACCGCCTGGGCGAGCTGGCCCCGCGCGAGATGGATTTCCGCGTTCTGCACCGCCGCACGCGCGGCGGTCGGCGGCGGCGGGTCGACCACGCCGAACTTCGAGCCGGCCTCGACCGCCCACCGGCGCGCGGTGTCGGTCCAGCCGTCGCCCGGCCCGGTGGCGCGGGCCACGACCAGCGGCGCCAGCACGTCGAAGGACTGCCGCAGATCGGCCACCGTGGGGGCGCCGCGGCTCGCATGCACCAGGAGCTCGTTGATCGGCCCTTCGATGCCGCGAACCCCCTCGCCGATCTGGCGGACATAGGCGAGTTCGCGCGCGAACGGCCGCGCCGTCTGGGTGATCGCCGACAGATGGACGGCCGCACCGAGCAGGCGCTCCAGCCGCGCGTCCGCCATTCCGCCCTGCACCGACGGTCCCTGCTCCACCCGCGCCAGCCGCTCGGCCAGATCGTCGGTCACGCGCGTCAGCGAGCGCCGCAGTTCCTCGGCCGCCTCGGCCGTCGCCTGCGCCCGCTCGGCCGCCTTCTGGTCAAGCCCGTCGATGCGGGTGGCGAGGCCGGACCGGGCCTGATCGACCAGCGACTGCACTTCGCGCGCCGTCCGGGCGAGCTGCCGCCCCCGTTCCGCCTCGGCGGCGTCGAGGCGCGCCACGCGCTGGCTGATTTCGGCGAGCGCGCCGTCCTGGGCGCGGACGCGCTCGGCCAGCTGCGGGTCCTGGGCCGCGGCCGGCGTCGTCCGCGCGTCCCGCGCCTCGGCGATCATCCGGCGCACCTCGTCGGCGGCCGCATCCATCGCCTGCAGGCGCGCCGCATCGCCCTGCTCGATGCGCCCGAGTTCGTCGCGCAGCCCGGCCAGCAGACCCTCCTGGGCACGGAACCGTTCGGCCGTCTCGCGCTCCAGGCGCTCGATCCGCTCGTCCGCGATGATCCGCGCCTGGTCGATCCGGGCCCCCAGTTCGGCGGCAGTCTCGGTCTGCGCCTTCTCCCGCGCGGCGCCCTGGGCGTCGAGCCGGCCGACCGCCCGCTCGATCTCCGCGAGGCCGGCCAGTGCCGCCTCGAAGCGGCCGAGCCGCTGCGCCACCTGATCGATCGCCGCCCGCACGCCGGCCTCCGACGCCGCCGCGGCGGCCGCAAGCCGCTGGTCGCCGGCGGCGCTCAGTTCCTCCATCCGCTCGGTCCGGCGGATCGATTCGGTGACCCAGTCCCGCAACGACTGCTCGGTCGCCTGCCGGCGCGCCGCGGTCACGGCGTCCTCATGCCGGCCGGCCTCGAGCTGCCGACCGATCGCGTCGAGCTGTTCGCGCAGCGCCTTGACCTCGCCGGTCAGGTTCTGCACCCGCTGGCTGAGAAGCTGGCCGTGGGCCGCCGGCGGTGCCGCCGCCACCAGCGCCAGCACCATCATCGATGCGCCGGCCCAGCCGGCACGAACGCCCAGTGGCCCCGCCATGGTCACCTCCATCCGGCCGGCAGCGGATCGCCGCCGGCGAGGTCCGAGACTAGAGGTCGTCGATCTCTGCGGCGTACTCGTCATAGATCATGAGCCCGGCGACGCCGCCGGCAGCGGCGCCGATCCAGGTCCCGATCTGGCTGCCGATCAGCCACTGGCCGGCCATGGCGCCGACCGCCACCGCGGCGACGACGACCGCCACCTGCTTCAGGGTGATCCCGTCGCTGGTCTCGATCTTCGGCGGCGTGATCGTGATCGACGGCGCCGACTGCGCGAAGGACATGGTCGGCGCGAGGCACAGCAGCAGGATCATCAACAGGCGGCGCATGGTTCCCCCCCTCCAGCGGCAGGCACGCCCCGCGGCCTGTCCCAGCGATGCAGCCGGCATCGCTGCAGGCCCCGCGCGCACCCTCGGGTCCGACAAACTGTCATTGATAAGTATGACATCAAACCGGCCCGCCGGCCAAGCGAGGCTTATGGCGGTCCGGCAGGAACGGCGCCATATCGGCAGCGATCGGGCGTCCGCTCCTTACCGGGTGAGCGGCTTGAAGCGGATGCGGTGCGGCTGGTCGGCCTCGGCGCCCAGACGCCGCTTCCGGTCGGCCTCGTAGTCCTGGTAGTTGCCCTCGAACCAGACGACGCGGCTGTCGCCCTCGAACGCCAGGATGTGCGTCGCGATGCGGTCGAGGAACCAGCGGTCGTGGGTAATCACCACCGCGCAGCCCGGAAAGTCGAGCAACGCCTCCTCCAGCGCCCGCAGCGTGTCGACGTCGAGATCGTTGGTCGGCTCGTCGAGCAGGATGACGTTCGCCCCCTGCTTCAGCATCTTGGCGAGGTGGACGCGGTTGCGCTCGCCGCCCGAGAGCTGGCCGACCTTCTTCTGCTGGTCGGGACCGCGGAAGTTGAACAGCGAACAATAGGCGCGGCTCGGCATCTTGCGACGCCCGAGGTCGATCTCGTCGTTCTTGTCGCTGATCTCCTCCCACACGGTCGCGTTGGGCTTCAGCGAATCGCGCGACTGGTCGACATAGCCGAGCTTCACGGTCTCACCGACGCGGAAGGTGCCGCCGTCCGGCTTCTCCTGGCCGGTGATCATGCGGAAGAGCGTCGTCTTGCCGGCGCCGTTGGGGCCGATGATGCCGACGATGCCGCCGGGCGGCAGGCGGAACGTCACGTCCTCGAACAGCAGCCGGTCGCCGAAAGCCTTCTTCAGATGGTCTGCCTCGATCACCAGGTCCCCGAGGCGCGGCCCCGGCGGGATGACGATCTGGGCCGTGTCCGGCGCCTTCTTGGCGGCCTCCTCGACCAGCGCCTCGAAGGCGCTGATGCGGGCCTTGCTCTTCGCCTGCCGCGCCTTGGGGGAGGCGCGCACCCATTCCAGCTCGCTCTCGATGGTGCGCTGGCGGGCGGCCTCGGTCCGGCCCTCCTGCTCCAGCCGCTTCTGCTTCTGGATCAGCCAGCCCGTGTAGTTGCCCTCGTAGGGGTAGCCCTTGCCGCGGTCGAGCTCGAGGATCCAGCCCGCGACCTCGTCGAGGAAGTAGCGGTCGTGGGTGATGGTGACGACCGTGCCCGTGTAGTCCTTGAGGAAGCGCTGCAGCCAGGCGACGGATTCGGCGTCGAGATGGTTGGTCGGCTCGTCGAGCAGCAGCAGGTCGGGCTTCTGCAGCAGCAGGCGCGCCAGGGCCACGCGGCGGCGCTCGCCACCCGAGAGCTTGTCGACCGCCGCATCCCCCGGCGGACAGCGCAGCGCGTCCATGGCGATCTCGACGGTGCGCTCGAGGTCCCAGCCGTCGGCGGCGTCGATCTTCTCCTGAAGTTCGGACTGCTCGGCCAGCAGGTCGTTCATCTCCTCGTCGGTCATCTCCTCGCCGAAGCGGGCGCTGACCTCGTTGAAGCGGTCGACCAGCGCCTTCGTCTCCGCCAGCCCCTGCATGACGTTGCCCTGGACGTCCTTGGTGGGGTCGAGGTCCGGCTCCTGCGGCAGGTAGCCGACGGTCGCCCCCTCCGCCGCCCAGGCCTCGCCCTGGAACTCCTTCTCGACGCCGGCCATGATCTTGAGCAGCGTCGACTTGCCCGCACCGTTGGCGCCCAGCACGCCGATCTTCGCGCCCGGCAGGAACGACAGCCAGATGTCGCGGAAGACCTCCCGGTTGCCCGGATAGACCTTCGTCAGGCCCTTCATGACATAGATGTACTGGTACGCGGCCATGCGTCCTCGCGGGGGGAAAGCTCGTCGGATCGGGAGACGACGAGGCTTCTAGCCCATCGGGGCGCCGCCGCGCAATCCGGGGGTCCCGCCGCGGGTGTCCCTCCCCCGCATCGCGCCGCTGAACCCGAGGCTCCGCCCGAGGCCGTGGTCCCCCGGGCCGCATGCGGGGCCGGCGAAGCGCTACCGCGACAGCCCCGCGGCGACCATCTCCGGCAGCGGCCGCAGGCCGCGGAGCGCCGACCGCAGCGCCCAGCGCCGGGTCCGGCCCAGCCGCCGGGGCTCGACGGCATTGGCCGGCGGACGGCCCTCGGCCAGCGCCGCCACCTGCTCGTCGAGCAGCACGCCGAGGACGGTCTCGAAGGCCTGGAGCAGCATGTCGCGGTCGGCCTCGGCGAGGCGGCCGGCGGCGACGGCGGCCGCCAGCCGGTCCGGCGTCGCGACGGCGACAGCGCCCGACGCCAGCGCCAGCGTGCGGGCGGCGGCGACGATCGGCATCGTGCCGCCTTTCTTCAGGTCGACCCGGCCGCCCGTCGTCACGAGGCGCCCGAACAGCCCGACCGGCGGCCGGAGGTCGGCGACATGGAGCGCCAGGTGGCGGAGGAAGAGGGGTGCCGCCGCCGCCGCCGCCACCGCCTCGGCGCGCAGCCGGTCGGCCAGTCGCCCGTCGCCAGCGACCGGGTGGAAGTCGAAGAAGATGTCGACGTCGAGCAGTGCCGCGCCGTCCTTGGCCGCGATCCAGCCCTCGACGGTGCGCCGCCAGCCGGCCGGGTCGTGGCGCCACCGCGCCTCGCGCGCCATGATGCCGCCGGCGCAGTAGGGAATCCCGGCCTCGTCGAGGATGTCGGCGATGCGGCGCCCGAACTCGGCGAACCACGGATCGGCATCGCCGTCGCCCGCATGGACCAGGGCATTGTCCTGATCCGGCACGAGCAAGGTCTCGCCGCGGCCGCCCGAACCCAGCACGAGCAGGCACCAGGGCGCCGGCGGCGGTCCCCAGTCGGGCCGCATCGCCGCCTCCGCCAGCCCGGCCGCACGGGCGGTCGCCTCGCGGATGGTGGCGGCGATCACGGCCGTGACCTCGAGGGCGGTGACGCCGTCGCGCCGCAGGGCGGCGGCGAGGCCGGGCACCGCGGCGCGGACGCGGCCGATCCCGGCGGCGTCCGCCGCGGCGGCGATGCCGTCGCCGACGACGAGCGCGTCGCGCGCCCGCAGGCGCAGCAGCGCCCGGGCCGAGACCATGCCGACCGCGGCGCCGGCGGCGTCGACCACCATCAGGTGGCGGATGCCGAGCCGCTCCATGCGGCCGAGCGCGCTCGCGACCAGGGCGTCGTCGCGGATCGTCACCAGGGGCGCCGACATCAGTTCCCGCAGCGGCCGCGCCAGCGCCGCCGGCCCCGCCTGCCCCGTCAGGCGGAGGAGGTCGCGCTCGGTCACGATGCCGGCCGGCAGCGGGTCGGCCACCACCACGGCGCTGATGTTCTCCTCGGCCATGCAGCGCGCCGCGTCGGCCAGGGTCGCGCCGGGCGGCATCGTCACCAGCGGCCCGCGCATCACGGCGGCGACCCGGGTGCGGTAGGCGAAGCCGTCGGCCCGCAGCAGGGCGCCCGCTTCGAACGCGGTCACCAGCCCGCCCCCGCCTGCAGTCGCGTCGCGCGGCGGGACGTCGCCGCCAGCCGCTCCAGCGCCCCCCAGTCGGCGACCCCGCGCTCCTCCAGGCGCGGCAGCAGCGCGCGGTAGACGGCAGCCGCGAGCAGCGCGTCGCCGAGCGCGGTGTGGCGCCCCGTCAGCGCGAGGCCGAAGCGCGCCGCGAGGCCGTCGAGATCGACGTCGGTGCGCTGCGGGTCGAGGGCGTCGGCGAGCCGGAAGAGGCAGAGCGCCGGCGGCCGCTGCCAGGGAATGCCGGCGCGCGCGCATTCCGCCTCGATCACCGCGAGGTCGAAGCCGACATTGTGCCCCATGACGACGGCCCCGCCGACGAACTCGGCCAGCGCCGGCAGCACCGCCGTGAAGGGCGGTGCGTCCGCGACCATGGCCTCGTCGATGCCGTGGACGGCGGTGGCGGCGGCCGGGATCGCGACGCCGGGGCGGACCAGCCGGTCGAGCGCGGTGCCGCGGAAGACGCGCTCGCCGTGCAGCCGCACCGCCCCGACGGAGACGATGCGGTCGCGCGCCGGATCGAGGCCGGTGGTCTCGGTGTCGAGGGCCACCAGGGGGAGGTCGGCCAGCGCCGTCGCCGGCCCGACGGGCGGGGCCGGCGGCGGCCGGTCATGCAGGTCGAGCGCATGGTCGAGTTCGGCCCGCCACGCGCCGTCGACCGGAAAGGTGAGGACCGCCCCGTCCGCCGTCCCGAGGGCCGTGACCTGGACGGCGAGCCTTGGACCGTCGAGCGTGCCGACGGTCGCCGCGACCGGCCGTCCTGCCTGCCGGGCGGCGGCGATCGCCGGTCCCACGTCCTCGCGGACGAGCGCGTCGAAGACGCTGGTGCCCGGCATCAGCGCGCGGTCGCCGAACCGGCGCCGGGCGGCGCCGTTGGCGAGGCTGACGAGACCGCTCTCGGTCAGTACCAGGACCCCTTGCGGCAGGCTGGCCAGGATCTGGCCGAGGCGACCGGAGACGCCCGCCGTGGCGTGCGCCTGGCGCTCCGCCACCCGCGCCTCCTGCAGCCGCAGGCCGGCGCGATGGACGGCCGCGACCGTCGGCCCGGCACCGTCCGGCGGCGCCGGAGGCGGCACCCGCAGCGGATCGGCGGCCAGACCCGACAGCATCTCGCCGACCCGGCGCAGCGCCTCGAAATGCCCCTGCCCCACCGTCCAGGCGACGACCGCGACGATCACCGCGGCGAGCGCGGCTGCGAGCGCCAGCCACGGCCAGTCCGACGCCAGAAGCCCGGCGGCGCCGGCGAACCCGGCCGCGGCTGCGGGCGCGGTCAGGAGGCCGAGCCGCTCGCCCGCCACCCCGGCGTCTCCGAACCGCCGCCCGTTTCGCTGCCCTCGGTGCCGAGCGCGGCCACGAGCGTCGCGCGGTCGAGCCGGCGGCGCAGCCGCCCGGCGACCGCCGCCATCTGGAAGGCGATCGCGTTCGTCACCATCGGGCCGTCGAGCCGGCGCATGTTGATGTGGATCGGCAGCACGCCGAACACCGCCCGGCCGCCGACCGCGACGATATCGCGGGTCACCGCCGGAGGGGCGCGCCCCGCCGCCGCCAGCCGGGCCGCAAAGGCGGTGACCCGGTCGTCCCAGCCCCCGGGCCGGTGCGCCGGGCGCGGATAGGCGGCGAGCGCCTCGGCATAGAGCGCGACCAGCCGACGCTCGGCGGCCGGATCGAGGTCGCGCGAGTCGGGCCGGATCAGCGATTCCGCGATCAGGAAGAC
The DNA here is from genome assembly GCF_041913585.1 of Allostella sp. NCBI lineage: Bacteria > Pseudomonadati > Pseudomonadota > Alphaproteobacteria > Rhodospirillales > Allostellaceae > Allostella > Allostella sp. The sequence goes on along the minus strand of NZ_JAYSFE010000072.1, from coordinate 7,244 downwards.
GTCGGCCAGCAGAATCGCGAAGGCCTCCCACCGGCTCCGTGCGAGGTCGGCAACGAAGGTCGCCTCGGAGGACAGCTGCGGCCAGTTCCGGCCGGCCTTCGCCTGGCAATATTCGGTGACGACCTTCTGGGCGACGAAGGCCGCCTGGGCCGAAAGCGTGTCGCGCAGGGCCGCTGCCGTCGACACGGGGCTGCGGTCGCTGCCGATCCGCATGCCTTCCAGCCAGGTGCCGAGAAAACCCACCGTTGCACCGCCCTTTCCGTGCCCAGCATGTCGTTGTGCCGGATTCGCGACGATGTTAGTAGTAATCACCAAGGAGTCGACCGTCCATCTTGCCTGTTCCGGAGTGCCATCCGGTCCCGGCCCTGCGGCGTGGACGGCTCCCAACAAGCGTGCAGTGGTCGGCAAACGATCGGACCGTTTCCCTAGGGGGGAGAAACAGCATGGCAAGTCCAAAGTTGACGCCAGCGCAGGCTCAGGCGCACTGGCGCAAGACGTCGGGCCTGATGTGGACGATCCTCTTCATCTGGTTCCTGGCAAGCTTCGGCGTCCACTTCTTCGCCGTCCAGCTCAATCAGATCGTGATCTTCGGGTTTCCGCTCGGCTTCTACATGGCCGCGCAGGGCTCCCTGATCATCTTCGTCATCCTCTGCACCTGGAGTTCGTCGGCGCAGAACAAGATCGACGAGGAGTTCGGGGTCGCCGAGGACTGACGCGGGAGATCGGATCATGGCTACTTCGACTGGATCGGCGAGCTTCCTCGCCAATCTCGGAAAGGTCTACGGCACATACACCGGGGCCTTCGTCGTCTTCACCATCGTGCTGGCCGTTCTGGAACAGGTCGGCCTGCCCAACAAGTGGATCGGCTACGCGTTCGTCTTCCTGACGATCTTCGTCTATGCCTACATCGGCTACCTGTCTCGGACGATGGAGATTTCCGAGTACTACGTAGCCGGACGAAGCGTGCCGGCGTTCTACAACGGCATGGCGACCGGCGCCGACTGGATGAGCGCGGCGTCCTTCATCTCCATGGCCGGCGGCCTCTTCCTCGCGGGCTACAACGGCCTCGGCTACGTGCTCGGCTGGACCGGCGGCTACGTGCTGGTCGCGATCCTGCTGGCACCCTACCTGCGCAAGTTCGGGCAGTTCACCGTGCCGGACTTCCTGGGGACCCGCTACGAGGGCAACGTCGCCCGCGTCTGCGGCGTCGTCGTGCTGTTCTGCGCGTCCTTCACCTACATCGTCGCCCAGGCCTTCGGCATCGGCATCATCACCTCGCGCTTCCTCGGCATTCCGTTCGAGTTCGCGATCTTCGCCGGCCTCGTCGGCATCCTGGTCTGCTCGATGCTGGGCGGGATGCGGGCGGTCACCTGGACCCAGGTGGCGCAGTACATCATCCTCATCATCGCCTACCTGGTGCCGGTGGTCTGGCTGTCGACCAAGAAGTACGGCATCCCGATCCCCGAACTCACCTACGGGCAGGCGCTGAGCGAAATCGCCGGCCTCGAAGACAAGCTGAACATCGTGCGCAAGCACGTCGAGCCGTTCGTCAACGCCTCGGGCCAGTTCAGCTGGGTCGAGTTCAACAACTTCTGGGCCCTCGTCCTCTGCCTGATGGTCGGCACGGCGTCGCTGCCGCACATCCTGATGCGCTACTTCACCACCCCGAACGTGAAGGAAGCCCGCCAGTCGGTGGCGTGGAGCATCTTCTTCATCTTCCTGCTCTACTTCACCGCCCCGGCCTACGCCGCCTTCGCCAAGCTCGAGGTCTACCAGAACGTCATCGGCGCCCAGATCTCGACCCTGCCCGCATGGGTGCAGAGCTGGTCGCAGGTCGGCGGCCTGCTGACCATCAACGACGCCAACGGCAACGGCATCCTCGAGGTCACCAAGTACGCGGTGGCCGGGCCGTTCCTCGATCTCGGCGAACTGCGCATCAACCAGGACATCATCGTCCTCTCGATGCCCGAGGTCGCGGGCCTGCCCTATGTCATCTCGGGCCTGGTCGCGGCGGGCGGCCTCGCCGCGGCGCTCTCGACCGCCGACGGGCTGCTGCTCGCCATCGCCAACGCGCTGTCGCACGACATCTACTACAAGATGATCGATCCCCAGGCGTCGACGCGGCGGCGGCTGGTCGTCGCCCGCGTCCTGCTGATCCTGGTCGCCATCCTGGCCGCGGTGGTGGCGGGCACGCGCCCGTCCGGCATCATCCAGATGGTCGCCTGGGCCTTCTCGCTGGCCGCGGCGGGGCTGTTCGCGCCGCTGGTCATGGGGATCTGGTGGAAGCGCACGACGACCGTCGGCGCCATCACCGGCATGATCGCCGGCTTCGGCGTCTGCATGTACTACCTGATCTCGACCCACTATTTCGGTGCGCCGCTGTGGTTCGGCATCCGGAACATCTCGAGCGCGCTGTTCGGGCTGCCGGTCGCCTTCGTCGTCACTTGGCTGGTGAGCCTGGTGACGACCCCGCCGTCGCCCGAAATGCAGGACTTCGTCGACTCGATCCGCGTTCCGCGCGGTGAGATTCGCGGCGTGGGTGCCACCGGCTCCCACTAGTCCCGCCGATCGCGACCGGAGCGGCGGCATCCCCCGGGGTGCCGCCGCTCCTCGTTTCCGGCCGACATTCCTTCGAACGAGGCGCTCTTCCCGTGACCGGCCAATCCGACATCTGGTGGTCCTACCTCTACTTCCACCTGCCGAACTATGCCTTCTCGGTCCTCTTCTACACGCTGTTCGGCCGCTTCCTCCTCGGCATCGTCGTGCCGGCGGGCAGCAGCAACTACATCTATCGCTGGTTCTGCCGCCTGACCGACTGGCTGGTCCGGCCGGTCGACCGCATCACCCCCCGCATGATCCCGCGCGCCTTCCTGCCGCCGGTCGCGGCCTTCTGGGTGATCGTCGCCCGCGTCCTCTTCTTCATGGCCATGTTCCAGGCCGGCCTGACGCCGCGCTTGGCGCCGGGCGGCTGAGCATCGGAGCCGTGGCATGATCTTCGACCGCCACATGCTGTTCACGCTGGTGATCGGGGTCGCCGTAGTGAACGGCATCTTCTCGCCCTACCTCAACATCGCGGTGCCGATCACGGCCGTCCTGATGCCGGAGATGTTCCCGCGCAACCCGAGCTGGGTGCTCTTCTTCAGTTCGATCCTGGTGGCCAGCGCGACCCTGCTCTTCGCCGGCGTTCCGGCCGCCATCCTGGAGCGGCTGATGGACGAGACGCCCGAGGCGACGACGCCGATGTGGGCCTGGCTCGCGCTGACGGTCGTCCTGACGCTGCCGGCCCTGCCCAACATCGCCCCCTGAGCCGGCGGTTCCCGGCGCTGCCCCCTGTTCGGCCCGGGCGGCCCTCGCATAGGCTGCGACGGCCCGCCCGCCGTCGCATCGCAGAAGGAACCGCCGCTTGTTCACGATCTATCCGGCCCGCCGCATCCTCACCATGAATCCGGCGCGGCCGGAGGCGACCCACGTCGCCGTCCGCGACGGCCACGTCCTCGGCGCGGGCACGCTCGACGAACTGGCGGTCTGGGGCCCGCATCGCATCGACCGCACCTTCGCCGACCTCGTGCTGATGCCGGGGCTGGTCGAGGGCCACAGCCACATCTCCGAGGGCGTCTTCTGGCAGTCGGTCTATTGCGGCTTCTTCGACCGCATGGATCCCGACGGCAAGGTCTGGCCGGGCCTCGCCTCCATCGACGCGGTGATCGCCCGCCTCGCGGCGGCCGACGCCGCGCTCGCCGACCCGGCGGCGCCGCTCGCCGGCTGGTCGCTCGACCCGATCTACTTCGGCGACCGGCGGGTCGGCCGCGCCGAGCTCGACCGGGTTTCGGCGACCCGGCCGATCGGCATCATGCATGCCAGCGGCCATATCCTCAGCGTCAACACCCGGACGCTCGAGCTGGCCGGGCTGCTGCGGCCGGGGCTGAACCATCCGGGCGTGCCGCTCGGCGCCGACGGCCTGCCGACGGGCGAGCTGAAGGGCCCGGAGGCGATGATGCCGGCCGGCCGGCACTGCGGCTTCGACCGCGAGAAGCAGGCCGGCGACGAGCGGGGCCTGCGCCAGTTCGCGCGGCTCTGCGTCCGCCGCGGCGTGACGACGGCGACCGACCTCGCCAACCTGCTGCCGGACGATGCCGTCGACATGATGCTGCGGGTGACGGGTGAGCCCGGCTTCCCCGCCCGCATCGTCTCTTTCCGCCGCAACTACGGGCTGTCCATGCCCGACCTGATCGAGCGCGCCCGCGCCCTCCGGGACCGCAGCAGCGACCGGCTGCGGCTCGGCGGCGTCAAGCTCTTCGCCGACGGCTCGATCCAGGGCTTTTCGGCCCGCCTGCGCTGGCCGGGCTATCTCGGCGGCCAGCCGAACGGCCTCTGGTACATCACGCCCGAGCACCTGACCGAGGCCTACGAGCGCGCGCTCGCGGCCGGCATCCTGGTCCACACCCACACCAACGGCGACGAGGCGACCGATCTCGCGCTCGACTGCCTGGAGGCGGCGCTGCGGCGGCAGCCGGGGCCCGACCACCGCTTCACCCTGCAGCACTGCCAGCTCGGCGATCCGGCGCAGTTCCGGCGCATGAAGGCGCTCGGCCTCTGCGTCAATCTCTTCCCCAACCACCATTTCTACTGGGGCGACCAGCACTACCGGACGACGCTCGGGCCGGAGCGGGCGGAGCGGATGAACGCCTGCGCCTCCGCCCTGGCCGCCGGCGTGCCGATGGCCATGCATTCCGACGCGCCGGTGACCCCGCTCGGCCCCCTCTTCACCGCCTGGTGCGCCGTCAACCGGCGGACGGCGAGCGGCCGGGTGCTGGGGGCGGCGGAGCGGATCGGCGTCGCCGACGCGCTCCGGGCGATCACGCTGGGTGCGGCCTACACGCTGAAGCTCGACGGCGAGATCGGCCAGATCGCCTGCGGCAAGCGCGCCGACTTCGCCGTGCTGGAGGACGATCCGACGGCGATCACGCCCGAGCGGCTGAAGGACGTCCGGATCTGGGGGACGGTCCAGGATGGCCGCCCCTTCCCCGCGGCCGCGATCTGACCCGCCGCCCGACCATGTCCCCGCCGATGTCCCCACCCACGCCCGGACCGCTGCCGGTGACGGTCGTCGGCGGCTATCTCGGCGCCGGCAAGACGACGCTCGTCAACCATCTGCTGCGGCACGCGGACGGGCGCCGCCTTGCCGTCCTGGTCAACGATTTCGGCGCGCTGCCGATCGATTCCGACCTGATCGAGGGCGCCGACGGGGCGGTGCTGGCGATCGCCGGCGGCTGCGTCTGCTGCGCCTACGGCAGCGACCTCATCGCCGGCCTGGAGACGATGGCGGCGCGGCGGCCCCGGCCCGACCATGTCGTCGTCGAGACGAGCGGCGTGGCCCTGCCCGACGCCGTGGCGCAGTCGGTGCAGCTGCTCGCCGCCTTCCGGCGCGACGCGATCGTGGTACTGGCCGACGCCGAGACGGTGCGCCGCCACGCGGCCGACCGCTACATGGCCGACACGATCGCCCGCCAGCTGGCCGCCTCGGACATCGTCGTCGTCAACAAGACCGACCTCGTGCCGCCCGCAGTCCTCGCCGAAACGCTGGACTGGGCGGCGGCGGCGGCCCCCCATGCGGCCGTCCTCCCGGCCCTCCACGGCGCGGTGCCGGTGGCGGCGATGCTGGGCCCGGCCGCGACCGAACGGCTGCTGCTGGACCGGCCGGCCGGGCACGACCGCCCGGCGTGGCGCTCGGTCGCGCTCCCGGTCGGGCACCGGGTCGACGCGGCCCGGCTCGCGGCCGCGCTGGCGGCGCCGGGGCTGGGCTTGGTGCGGGCCAAGGGCATCGTGCCGGGCCGCACCGGACCGGAGACGATCCAGGTGACGGGGCGGCGCTGGACGGTCGCGCCGGCCGCCGCCCTGCCGGACGGCGCCTTTCCGGACGGCGCCTTGCCGGACGGGCGCGGGCGGCTGGTCGCGATCGCCGTCGGCCGGCCGCTGGCCGAGGACGCCGTCCGCACGGCCGTCGCCGCGGCGCGGCTCGCCGAGCCGTGATTTGCCGACGGCCGGCCGGCCGCCCTACGCTGCCCGTCGATGGAAGACCGCATCCGTCAGCACGCCGACATCTCGATCCGCCGCGGCTGCGGCTTCGGCCTGCTCGCCGTGGCGACCGCCATGGTCGGGATGGCACACGACATCGCGCTCGCCGCCTATGGCGGTGCCGTCATGGTGGCGCTGATGGGCGCGATCCTGCTGCTCAAGGGCTTCCGGGCGCCGCAGCGCGGCTACCGCTCGACCGAGCTGTGGCTGCTGCTCGAACGCCGGCACGGGCTGCCGGAGAACGAGGCCCAGGCGGTGATCGGCGGCATCCTGCGCGAGCGCTACTACTGGCACGCGCAATGGGCGGGCGGCATCGCCGCCGGCCTGTGGCTGCTGAGCCTGGGGCTGCGCCTCGTCTAGCCGGGCGGCAGGCCGCCCAGCGACTGCGGCAGCATCCGCCGCAGGGTGAGGTCGCGGACGACCAGGTGATGGTGCAGGGCCGCCCCGACATGAAGGACGAGCAGCCCGATCACCGCCCAGCCGGCCCAGCCGTGCAGGTCGAGCAGCACCCGCCCCAGCGCCTCGTCCTTGGCGACGAGATCGGGCAGGCGGAAGAGCCCGAACGGCTCCAGCGGGAACCCGAAGGCGGAGTTGCCGATCCAGCCGACGACCGGCATCGCCAGCAGGGCGAGGTAGAGGAGACCATGCACCGCTTCGGCCGCGGCGGCCTGCAGGCGCGGCAGCGGCGGGATTCGGGGCGGCGGTGGATGGCCGATCCGCCAGGCGACGCGGAACAGCGCCAGCCACCAGACCGCGAACCCGATCCATTCGTGCCAATGGTAGAGGGTGAACTTGAGGTCGCCCTCGATCCGGGTCATCACCAGCCCGAGCGGGATCGAGACCGCGAGCAGCGCCGCGGTGATCCAGTGGGCGCCGCGGGCGGGCGCGGAGTAGCCTCGGGCGGCGGCTGCGTCTCCCCTGGCCATCGGACCTCCTCTCCCCCTTGCGGGCGTCAGCAGACCCTATCAGGAAGCCGCCGCCCTGCCAAAGCCCGCCGGCGGCCCCCGCACGTCCGCGGCAAACCATCCTCGTAGGCTTGCAGCCCCAGAACGTTGCGAGTATGGTCCCGCCCCGTTCGCCGGAACCCCCTCTCGCCGACGTAGCTCAGGGGTAGAGCAACTGATTCGTAATCAGTAGGTCCGCGGTTCAAATCCGCGCGTCGGCACCAT
>NZ_JAYSFE010000071.1:0-24038 GCF_041913585.1 Allostella sp. | reverse complement strand
CGTGGCGCGACATTCCGGTGGTCGTGGTCACGGCCAAGACGCTGACCGCGCAGGAACACGAATATCTCAGCCAGCGCACGCGGCAGGTGGTCGCCAAGGGAGACCAGGCGATCGTCGGCCTCATGGACGCGATCCGGACGACGCTGCCGGCGGCCGCCGCCCCCGGTGGACCGAGCAGGGGATAGGGGAGCCATGCCGAAGATCCTCATCGTCGAGGACAACGAGATGAATCGCGACCTCCTGACCCGGCGCCTGTCGAAGAAGGGCTACGAGGTCGCGGTGGCGATGGACGGGCTGGAGGGAGTGGCTGCCGCCGACAGCCAGCGACCGGACCTGATCCTGATGGATGTCGGACTTCCCGGGATCGACGGGCACGAGGCGACCCGTCGCATCCGCGCCCAGCCGGCGCTGGCGGCCATCCCGATCATCGCGCTGACCGCCCACGCCATGTCCGACGACCGCGCCAAGGCGCTCGAAGCGGGCTGCGACGACTACGACACCAAGCCGGTCGATCTGCCGCGCCTCCTCGGCAAGGTCGAGGCGCTGCTCGCCAGGACCGCCCTACGATGACCGAGATCCGGGACCGCGCCGGCGGCGAGCGCCGCGCCGCCGCCGAGGAGCAGCGCCGCTCGGCGATCGCCCGCATCGGCGCCAACGTTTCCGTCCTCGTCGTCGACGACCACCCGGACAACCGCGACCTGCTGAAGCGCCGCCTCGAGCGGCTCGGCGTCGCGCGCGTCGAGATGGCGGTGGACGGGGTCGAGGCGGTCGACATGATCCGCGCCGACGCATTCGACCTCGTCTTCCTCGACGTCATGATGCCGAACATGAACGGCTACGAGGTGCTGGAGCGGCTGCGCGACGAGAACCGCCTCGCCGACCTGCCGGTGGTGATGATCTCGGCCCTGACCGAGATGGACAGCGTCGTGCGCTGCATCGACCTCGGCGCCGAGGACTACCTCGCCAAGCCGTTCAACCCGACCCTGCTCCGCGCGCGCCTCTACGCGCTCCTGGAGAAGAAGCGGCTGCGCGACGCCGTGCGCGAGAACCTGCGGCGGCTGGAAAGCGACCTCGAGGCGGCCCGGTCGAGCCAGCTCGGCATGGTGCCGCCGGCGATGGAGCCGCGCGACGGGGAATGGCCGGTCGGCATCCGCGCCCGGCTGGAACCCGCACGCCAGGTCGGCGGCGACCTCATCGACTTCTTCCCGCTCGGTGCCGGCCATTGCTGCTTCCTGCTCGGCGACGTCTCCGGCAAGGGTCCGGCGGCGGCGCTCTTCATGGCCCGGGCCTGGGGCACGCTGCGTTCGGCCGCGCCGCTCTGGGCCGAGCGCCGCGACGACGAATCCGGCGTCGCCGCGATGATGGAGGCGGTCAACACCCGGATGAGCGAGGCCAATCCGGCCTTCGAGTTCCTGACGCTCTTCCTCGGCGTGCTCGACGTCGCCACCGGCCGGGTCGTCTACAGCAATGCCGGCCATCCGCCGCCCTACCGCATCCGGCGCGGCGAGGCGCCGCTGCCGCTGCCGCTCGTCGGCGGCATGCCGGTCGGCATCGACGAGCGCGCGCAGCACCGCTCGGGCGCGATCGAACTGGCGCCGGGCGACCGCATCGTCGTCTATTCCGACGGCGTCACCGAGGCGATGAACACCGCCAAGGAATTCTACGGCGACGACCGCCTCGCCCTGGTGCTGGGCGAGGTCCCGGAGGCCGATCCCGCGGCGCTGGTCGACCATGTCCGCCGCTCGGTCGCCGAGTTCGCGCTGGGCGAGGAGCAGTCGGACGACATCGCGATCCTGGCCCTCGGCTGGAACCTCGGCGCCTAGCCGGCGCCGCCCGCGCGGTCGGTCCAGCGGTCCGGGTCGGGCAGCCGCAGGCTGGCGGCCGCCGCCACCGCCGTGAGCAGGGCGCAGCCGGCGACCGGCCAGGCATAGGAGCCGGTGGCGTCGAAGGCGAAGCCGGCGATCGGCGGACCCAGCAGGCAGCCGACCGAGATGCCGCTGAACACCGCCCCCATGACGGCGCCGATCGCGCGGGCGCCGAAGAAGTCGGCGCAGAGCGTGGGCATCAGGGCGACATAGCCGCCGTAGCTGACGCCGAAGGCGCCGGCGAAGGCGGCCAGCATCCAGTAGCGGTCGGCCAGCGACCAGAAGAGCAGCAGGGCGGCCTGCGCCGCGACCACGCCGATCAGGGCCTGACGGCGGCCGAACCGGTCGGCGGCCGAGCCGATGACGAAGCGCCCGAGGATGCTGCCGGCGCCGATGATGCCGAGCAGCGCCGCGGCCATCGGCGCCGTCGCGCCGAGGTCGACCGCCGCCGGCGCCAGGTGGACGAAGGGCGTGAAGATGCCGAACGAGGTGAGGAAGGCGGCCAGCGCCAGCAGGCGGAAGGGCTGGCTGCGGACGGCGGTGCGGAAATCGACCCCGGTCGCGCGCTGCGCCGCCTGCGGGCCGGCCGGCAGCCCGTCCGGCGCCAGGCCGCGGCGCTGCGGCCGGCTGTCGAGCAGCAGCGCGCCGCCGCCGCCCACGACCAGCGTCCCCGCCGCCAGCACGAGGTAGCTGGTGCGCCAGCCGAGGCCGTCGACCAGCCACGCGGCCGTGGGCGGGATGACCAGGGTGCCGGCGCCGATGCCGGCGATGGCGATGCCGGACGCGAACGCCCGCCGCCGCTGGAACCAGGGCTGCACCGCGCCCAGCGACGGCACGTAGGAGAAGCCGACGCCGATGCCGATGCCCAGGCCGGAGGCGAGGTAGATCTGCCACAGCGCGTCGGCACGGCTGGCGAGCACGAGGCCCACGGTCATGATCGCCATGCCGAGGAAGGCGACGCGGCGCGGTCCCCAGCGGTCGGCGGCGGCCCCGCTCGCCAAGCCGAGGCCGAAATAGAGCGCGCCCGAGATCGCGAAGACGATGGCGAGATCGCCGCGCCGGGCGGCGAACTCGCGTTCGAGTTCGGTGAAGAAGGCGCCGAAGCTGTAGCCGACGCCGAAACCCGCGAACATCACGGCGAAGGCGGCGCCGACCACGATCCAGCCGTGGAAGATGCGGGGGCGGGGCGGGGGCGGCATCGGCCCGCCGATCCTAGCCGATTTCGCGGTTGGTGTCGGCCTCGCGCACGACCTCGGCCAGGGTCGCCATGCAGGGCTCGGCCCAGGCCGGGTCGGCGGTCGCGAAGCTGAGGCGCAGGAAGGCGCCCGGCGCCTCGGCCGGATGCCAGTGGCGGCCGGCGGTCACCAGGATGTCGCGCGCCGCCGCCCGCCGCTCGACCTCGATGTCGGAGACGCCGGCCGGCAGCGCCACCCACAGGTGCAGGCCGCCCGCCGGCAGGTGCTGCAGCGCGTCGGCGCCGAGATGGCGGCGCACGGCCGCCGCCAGCGCGTCGCGGCGCTGGCGCAGGCCGGCGCGGAGCGCGCGCAGGTGGCGCGTCCAGCCCGGCGCCGACACCAGTTCGAGCGCCGTCTCCTGGAGGATTCCCGGCACGAAGAAGTCGTCGGCCATGCGGGCGAGCCGGAGCCGTTCGAGCGCCGCGCCGCGGGCGCAGATGGCGCCGACTCGGAGCCCCGGGGCGGCACACTTGGTGAGCGAGCGCACCTGCACGACATGGCCGTCCCGGTCCCAGGCGGCGAGCGGCGGCGGCGGTTCGCCGTCGATGGCGAAGTCGCGCGCCCAGTCGTCCTCGACGACGAAGGCCCCGGCCTCGGCGGCCGCCGCCAGCACCGCCCGCCGGCGCTCGGGCGGCAGCACCGTGCCGGCCGGATTGGCGAAGGTCGGCTGGCAGTAGAAGAGCCGGGCGCCGGTCCGCCGGAACGCCTCGAGCAGCAGGTCGGGCCGCACCCCGTCGGCGTCCGTCGGCACCGGCACGACGGCGAGGCCGGCGGCAAAGGCCGCGGCGATGGCACCGAGATAGGTCGGGGTCTCGACCAGGACCGGTTCGCCGGGCGCCGCCAGCGCGCGGAAGGCGGCGGCGATCCCCGCCTGGGTGCCGGGGCAGATCGTCACCTCGCGCGGGTGGTAGGCATGGTCGCTGCGGGCGGCGAACCAGGCACGCAGCGCCGGCACCCCCTCGCTCGGCATCCGCCCCCAGATTCCGGGCCGGCGGACGGCGCGGGCCGAGGCGGCGGCGAGCAGCGCCGTCGGCTGCATCTCCTCGGGCAGGTAGGCGACGTTGAGCGTGCGCGCCGCCGCGGAGGGCAGGGCGAGCAGGCCGGCGAGGCCGGCGGCGCTCGAGCGGGCCGGCCCCAGCGCCAGGCTCTGCCACCCGAAATCGGCCGGCCGGGCGGCGTCGGGTGCCGGCCGTGCCGCGACGAAGGTGCCGAGTCCCGGGCGCGTGTCGAGCACGCCGTCCCGCACCATCGCGTCGAGCGCCTTCTGGACCGTCACCGGGCTGACGCCGAGTTCGGCCATCAGCGCGCGCACCGAGGGCAGGCGCGCGCCGGCGGGCCGCGCGGCCACCAGCCGGCGCAGGTGTTGTGTGACGCGAACGGTGCTGCTATCTCTTTTCATGACGTATTTGGATAACGCTATCGGTCGCGCGACGATAACGCAAGCGGCCCCGGCCGGGCCGGCGCCGCCATGACCGCGGACCTGATGCTGGCCTTCGCGGGCTTCGCCTTCGTCGCCTCGATCACGCCCGGGCCGAACAACGCCATGCTGCTCGCCTCGGGGGTGAATTTCGGCTTCCGCCGCACCGTTCCCCACATGATCGGCATCTCCTTCGGCTGCGTCGTGATGCTGGTCCTGGTCGGCTTCGGCCTGGGGCAGGTCTTCGCCCGGGTGCCGGCGCTCTACACGGCGCTCCGCTGGGCCGGCGCGGCCTACCTCCTGTGGCTCGCCTGGGCGATCGCCCGTTCCGGCCCTGCGGCCGAGCGCCCCGCCGGTCCGCGCCCCTTCGGCTTCTGGCCGGCGGCGCTGTTCCAGTGGGTCAATCCCAAGGCCTGGATCATGGTCGTCGGGGCCGTCAGCACCTATGCGCCGCCGGACGGCTTCGCCGGCAGCGTCGCGATCCTGGCGGCGCTGATGACGCTGGCCTGCCTGCCCAGCACGGCGGTCTGGGCCGCGTTCGGCGCCGCCCTGCGGCCCTTCCTCGCCGATCCGCGGCGGATGCGGACCTTCAACGTCGCGATGGCGCTGCTCCTCGTCCTGTCGCTGATCCCGGTCGTCGCCGGCTGACCCGGGGGTGGGCCGGCGGCGGGGCCCCGTGCTAGGGTCCGGCCGCGCGCCGGCCAGGGGCCGCGCGGGATCCGAAGGCAGAACAGGTAAGGATATTCCCTTGACGAAGATGACCGGTGGGCAGGCGCTCGTCAGCGCCCTGCACCAGCATGGCGTGGACACCGTATTCGGCCTGCCGGGCGTGCAGCTCGACTGGCTCTTCAATGCCTTCCACGACCGCCGGAACCAGGTCCGCGTCATCCACAGCCGGCACGAGCAGGGCGTCGCCTACATGGCCTACGGCTATGCCCAGGCGGCCGGCCGGGTCGGCGCCTACGCCGTGGTTCCCGGCCCCGGGGTCCTCAACACCACGGCGGCGCTCGCCACCGCCTATGCCTGCAACAGCCCGGTATTCTGCATCACCGGCCAGATCGCGTCGGCCCATATCGGCCGCGGCATCGGCCAGCTCCACGAGATCCCGGACCAGCTCGGAATCATCGAGCGGCTGACCAAGTGGGCGGCCCGCGCCAACCATCCGACCGAGATCCCGGGGCTGGTCCGCGAGGCGTTCCGGCAGTTGGGCTCCGGCCGGCCGCGTCCGGTCGGGCTCGAAGTGCCGCCCGACATCCTCCAGCTCCAGACCGAGGTCGATCTCGGCGACGTCGCCCGCCCCGATCCGGCGCCGGAGCCCGATCCCGACGCCATCGCCAAGGCGGCGAAGCTGCTGGGCGAGGCGAAGCGGCCGATGATCTTCGTCGGTTCGGGCGGCTGGGACGCGACCGAGGAATTGCGGACGCTGGCCGAGATGCTGCAGGCGCCCGTCGTCGCCTCGCGCAACGGCATCGGCGCCATCGACGACCGCCACTACCTCTCGCAGAAGCTGCAGGCGGCGTGGGAGATGTGGGCCGAGGCCGACGTGGTGCTCGGCGTCGGCACCCGCCTGTCCCCGAACGTGCCCGGCTGGGGCGTCGATTCCGACCTCAAGATCATCCGGCTCGACATCGACCCGGTCGAGATCACCCGCAACATCCGCCCCGACGTCGGCATCGTCACGACCGCCAAGCGTGGCCTCGCGGCGCTCGCCGACGCGGTCGCCAAGACCGGTGCCAGGCGTGCCTCGCGCAAGGACGAGCTGACGGCGCTCCAGGGCAAGACCCGCGCCTTCTACGAGGAGAAGCTGGCGCCGCAGATGGCGTGGATCGGCGCGCTGCGCCGCGCCCTCCCGGAGGACGTGGTCATCGTCGACGAGCTGACCCAGATCGGCTACGTCGCCCGCGTCGGCTTCCCGCAGTACCGGCCGCGCAGCTACATCACGTCCGGCTACCAGGGGACGCTGGGCTTCGGCTTCGCGACCGCGCTCGGCGCCAAGGTCGCCTGTCCGGACCGGCCGGTCGTCTCGATCACCGGCGACGGCGGCTTCATGTTCAACGTCCAGGAACTGTCGACCGCGGTCCAGAACGGCATCCACCTCATCACCGTGGTCTTCGCCGACGGTGCCTTCGGCAACGTCCAGCGCATGCAGCGCGAGGACTATGGCGACCGGGTCATCGCGACCGACCTCCACAACCCGGACTTCGTCCGCTTGGCGGAGAGCTTCGGCGCCCAGGGTGCGCGCGTCGACACGCCGGCCGAACTGGAGACGGCGCTCGCCCGCGCGCTCCGCGAGCCGGGGCCGTGGCTGATCGAGGCCCGCGTCGGGCGCCTGCCCGACCCCTGGCCGATCCTCGGCGTCGGCCGCGCCCGCGGTCGCAAGTAGGCCGGTACGCCGGGCATCGGGCGAGGGGAACGGGCGATGGCGGAGGCACCGCCCCTGCGCGTGCTATTCTACACGGTCAACGGGAAGGGCCTCGGCCATCTGATGCGGGCGCTCGCCATCGCCCGCCAGATGCGCCGGCTCGCCCCGGCGACGCGGTTCCTCTTCGCCACCTCCTGCGAGGACCCGGGCGTCCTCTGGCGCGAGGGCTTCCACTACGTGAAGACCCTGACGCCGGAGGCGGTCGAGGCGCACGGGCGCGGGCGCGAGCGCCATCGCGCCATGGCCGAGCGCTTCATGCGCGCCGTCTTCGAGGGGTTCCAGCCGGACCTGCTGGTGGTCGACAGCTTCGCCTACGGCTCGGTCGGCGAACTGCGCCCGTTCCTGGAAGGACCGTGGCGGCGGGTGCTGGTCAGCAACCTGTTCCTGCTGCAGCGCGACCTCGTGCGCTACCGCGAGAGCGTCGGGCACTACGACCTCGTCGTCTATCCCTTCCTGGCGCGCGACGCGCGCGGCCATCCGGCGCTGGCCGACCTGCCGCGGCCGGCCGTGTTCGCGGGGCCGATCGCCGGCGTCCGGCCGGACGACCTGATGCCGCGGGCGGCCGCGCGCGCCGCCCTCGGCCTGCCGGCCGACGGGCCGATCGTCCTGGTCGCGGCGGGCGGCGGCGGCGGCGACAGCGTGGCGCCGGTGCTGGCGCGCGCCGCGGCGGCCCTGCCGCTGATGCCCGACCTCGGCTTCGCGCTGCTGGAGCCGCCGCTCGCCCGCGACCTGCCGGCCATCCCCTGGGGACCGAACGTCCGGATCGTGCGCCGGGTGCCGATCGCGCCCTGCCTCTCCGCCTTCGACGCGGCGGTGTCGACGGCCGGGATGAACAGCGCCGCGGAGATGATGACGGCCGGCCTGCCGATGGTGTGGACGCCGCTCGGCGCGCCCTCGGTCGACCAGGAGCGCAATGTCGCCCGCTGGGTCAAGGCGGGGATCGGCTGCACGCCCTCGGACCCCGGCCCCGAGGCCCTGGCGGCGGCGGTGCGCCGGGTGCTGGAGCCGGCGACGGCCGCGGCGATGCGGCAGGCGATGGCGGCGAGCGGCGCGGTCGATGGCGCCACCCGGGCGGCGGAGGCGATCCTCCGGTCGGGACCGCGGCCGCCGCCGCGGCCGCGGGTGGTTCGGGCGGGAGGACGGGAACATGCGCAAGGCGAACCTGAGCAACGGTGAGCGGGTGCCGGCGCTCGGCATGGGCACCTGGCGGATGGGCGAGCGCGGCGGCCGCAAGGCGGAGGAACTGGCCGCGCTGCGCCTCGGCCTCGACCTCGGGCTGACGCTGATCGACACCGCCGAGATGTACGGCGACGGCGGGTCGGAGGAACTGGTCGGCGAGGCCATCCGCGGCCGTCGCGACGAGGTCTTCCTGGTCACCAAGTTCTATCCGCACAACGCCTCGCGCACCGGCGTGCCGGCGGCGTGCGCGCGCAGCCTGAAGCGGCTCGGCACCGACCGCATCGACCTCTATCTCCTGCACTGGCCGGGGGCGGTGCCGCTCGCCGAGACGGTGGCGGCGCTGGAGAGGCTCCAGGCGGCCGGGCACATCCGCCACTGGGGCGTCAGCAACTTCGACACCGACGACATGGAGGACCTGGAGGCGGCGGGCGGGTCGGCCTGCGCCACCGACCAGGTGCTCTACAATCTCGGCCGTCGCGGCATCGAGTTCGACCTGATGCCATGGGCCGACCGGCGGGGCATGCCGGTCATGGCCTACACGCCCCTGGAGCCCGGCCGGCTCGCCGGCAAGCCGGTGCTCGCGCGCATCGCGGCGGAGCGCGGGGTGGCGCCGCTCCAGGTCGCGCTCGCCTGGGTGCTGCGCCGCCCGCAGGTGATCGCCATCCCGAAGGCGAGCACGGCCGAACATGTGCGGCAGAACCGCGCGGCCCACGACCTCGTCCTGACCGAGGCCGAGCTTTCGGCGCTCGACGCCGCCTTCCCGCCGCCGACCCGAAAGCGCGCGCTGGAAATGCTGTAGCCCGCCGCAGACGTTGTTCCGGCCGCGGCGAGGGGCTAGGTTCCGGCCCGTCCAACCGCGACGAGAATGGGAAGGAGCCAGCGATGTCGGATCAGGTGAAGTATCTGCTGTCGGAAGAGCAGATGCCGAAGAGCTGGTACAACATCGCCGCCGACCTGCCGGTGCCGCTGGCGCCGCCGCTGCATCCCGGGACCGGCAAGCCGATCGGGCCGGACGACCTGGCGCCGATCTTCCCGATGGAGGTGATCCGCCAGGAGGTTTCGACCGAGCGGCGGATCGACATCCCCAAGGAAGTCCGCGACATCTACCGGCAATGGCGGCCGACGCCGCTCTTCCGGGCCCGCCGCCTGGAGAAGGCGCTCGGGACGCCGGCGAAGATCTTCTACAAGTACGAGGGCGTCAGCCCCGCCGGCAGCCACAAGCCGAACACCTCGATCCCGCAGGCCTTCTACAACAAGGCCGAGGGCGTGAAGCGGCTGACGACCGAGACCGGCGCCGGCCAGTGGGGCTCCTCGCTCGCCTTCGCGGGGGCGCTCTTCGGCCTCGAGGTCGAGGTCTTCATGGTCCGTGTCAGCTACGACCAGAAGCCCTATCGCCGGGCGCTGATGGAGGCCTACGGCGCGCGCTGCATCGCCAGCCCGAGCACCGAGACGGCGTCGGGCCGGGCGATCCTGGCCGAGCACCCGGACTCGACCGGCAGCCTCGGGATCGCCATCAGCGAGGCCGTCGAGCGCGCGGTGCAGTCGCCCGACACCAAGTATGCGCTGGGCAGCGTGCTCAACCACGTCCTCCTGCACCAGACGATCCTGGGCGAGGAGTCTATGCTGCAGATGGAGATGGCGGACGCCTATCCCGACGTCATCGTCGGCTGCACCGGCGGCGGCAGCAATTTCGGCGGCATCGCCTTCCCCTATCTCGGCGAGAAGCTGCGCGGCGGCCGCGACGTCGAGATCATCGCGGTCGAGCCGGCCGCCTGCCCGACCCTGACCAAGGGCACCTTCGCCTACGATTTCGGCGACACCGGCCACCTGACGCCGCTGGTCAAGATGCACACGCTGGGCTCGACCTTCGTGCCGCCGGGCTTCCATTCGGGGGGGCTGCGCTACCACGGCATGGCGCCGCTGGTCAGCCACATCAAGGAGCTGGGGCTGATCTCGGCCCGCGCCTACAAGCAGATCGAGATCTTCGAGGCGGGCGTACTCTTCGGTCGGACCGAGGGCATCCTGCCGGCGCCCGAGGCGAACCATGCCGTCAAGGGCGCGATCGACGTGGCGCTGGAGTGCAAGCGCGACGGCCGCGCCCGCACCATCCTCTTCAACCTCTGCGGCCACGGCCATTTCGACATGCAGGCCTATATCGACTACGCGGCCGGCAAGCTGCGCGACATCGACTACAGCCAGGCCGAGCTGGAGCGGGCGCTCGCGGGCCTGCCCAAGGTCGCGGCCTGAGAACGGGGGAGGGGGCACCATGAAGACGATGCGTCCGGCGGCCGCGGCGGCCGCCATCCTGGCGGCGGGCCTGGCCGGGGCGGCCCAGGCCCAGGCGCCGATCAAGATCGGGCTGGTCCTGCCCTATTCGGCGGGCCCGTTCGTCGCCATCGCCAACGAGATCACCGACAGCATGGCGCTGGCGCTCGAGGAATCGGGCTACATGGCGGCCGGCCGCAAGATCGAACTGGTCCGCGAGGACACCACCCACAAGCCCGACGTCGCCCAGGCCAAGGCGAAGAAGCTGGTGTTCGAGGACAAGGTCGACATGCTGGTCGGCCCGGTCGCCTCGGCCGAGCTGACGGCGCTCTTCGATTTCGCCCACCAGTCGAAGGTGCCGCTCCTCATCCCGAACGCCGGCGACAACGAGGTCACGGGCGAGAAGTGCAGCCCCTGGGTGCTGCGCACCTCCTTCTCGAACGACCAGATCGTCCGCGACATGGGCCGCTGGATGGCGGGCAAGGGCTACCGCAAGGTCGCGCTGCTCGCCTTCGACTACAAGGCCGGGCACCAGCTCATGGGCGGCTTCAAGAAGCCCTTCACCGAGGCCGGCGGCACCATCGTCACCGAGCAGTACCCGCCCTTCGGCCGCCTCTCGGACTTCGGCCCGTGGCTCGGCAAGATCCGCGACGCCAAGCCCGACGCCGTCTTCACCTTCTTCGCCGGCCCGCCGGCGACGCTCCTGGTGCAGCAGTTCAAGGAGTTCGGCCTCGACCGCGAGATGAAGCTGACCGGCGCCGGCTGGCTCGTCTCGCCGCTCAACCTGCCGAGCCAGGGCAAGGCCGCGGCCGGGGTCATCGGCGCCCTCAACTACGTCCCGGCGATCGACAACCCGGTGAACAAGTCCTACCAGGAGCGCTTCCAGGCGAAGTTCAAGCGCGTCGGGTCGGAGTTCGGGGCCCAGGGCTACGACACGGCGAAGCTGATCCACGCCGCCATCACCCAGGCCGGCGGCAAGACCGACGACAAGGCGGCGCTGGTCAAGGCGATGCACGCGGTCCGCATCGAGGGCACCCGCGGGCCGCTGCGCATCGACCCCAAGACCAACAACGTCATCCAGGACATCTACGTCTTCGAGACCGAGCTCCAGGGCGACAAGGTCGGCTACAAGGTCGTCGACCGCATCCGCGACGTCCAGGACCCGCCGAACGGCTGCACGCTCGGCGGCTGATCCGTCGCGACCGGCGGCCGGCCTCCGGCAGGGGGTCGGCTCTACCGGCGATTGCCTGATCGCCGGGCGGCCGCTAATCAGGGGCGACGATGGTCATCCAGCTCCTCAACGGCCTGCAGCTCGCGATGCTGCTGTTCCTGCTGTCGGTCGGGCTGTCGGTCGTCTTCGGGCTGATGCGCTTCGTCAACCTGGCGCACGGGACGCTCTTCATGCTGGGGGCGTTCGTCGGGCTCAGCACCGTCGAGGCGACCGGGTCCTTCTGGTGGGCGCTGGCCGCGGGGACGGCGGCGGCGGCGGTCGCGGGCGGGCTGCTCTATCTCGGCCTGCTGCGGCACCTGCAGCCGGCGGGGCCGCTGAAGCAGGTGCTCGTCACCTTCGGCCTCGTCTTCATCGGGCTGGAGGCCGCCCGCATCGTCTGGGGCGACTATGCCGAGCGCCTGCCGGGCCCGGAGGTGCTGGCCGGCGCGACCGAGATCTTCGGCGTCGTCTATCCGACCTACCGGCTGTTCGTGATCGCGCTCGGCCTCGCCGTCGCCGCCCTGCTGCATTTCGGGCTGGAGCGCACGCGCCTCGGCGCCGTCGTCCGCGCCGGCGTCGACGACCGCACCATGACGGCGGCGCTCGGCATCGACATCGATCGCGTGTTCTTCGCCGTCTTCGTCGTCGGCTGTGCCCTGGCGGGGCTGGCCGGCGTCGTCGCCGGGCCGGTGCTCTCGGTCTATGCCGGCATGGACATGGGGGTGCTGATCCTGGCGCTGGTGGTCGTCGTCGTCGGCGGTCCGGGCAGCCTCAAGGGCGCCTTCGCCGGGGCGCTGCTCGTCGGCATGGCCGAAACCTTCGGCCAGGTCTGGCTGCCGGAAGTCGCGGGCATGCTGCTCTACGGGCTGATGGCGGCGGTCCTCGTCCTGCGGCCGCAGGGCCTCGTGCCGGCCGGCCCGCGGCCATGACGCCGCCCGTCGCCGCATCGCGCCACGGCATGGCGGCGCTGATCGCCGCGGCCGCCATCGGCTACTGGCTCGTCTCCGGCTATTACGGCAAGGAACTCCTGGCCGAGGCGGCGATCACCGCCATCCTCGCCATGAGCCTGTCGCTGCTGGTCGGCCATGCCGGGCTGATCTCGCTCGGCCACGCCGCCTTCTTCGGGATCGGCGCCTATGCGCTGGCCGGCCTCGCCCAATTCCTCGGCTGGGCGCCGGCCATGGCGATGGCCGGCGCCGTCCTGGTCGGGGCGGCGGTCGCCTTCGCCGTCGGCTGGATCGCGGTGCGGCTGGCCGGCGTCTTCTTCATCATGCTGACGCTGGCCGTCGGCGAGATGGTCCATGCGTGGTTCGTCAAGGACCGCACCTTCGGCGGTGTCGGCGGCCTGTCGGGCGTGCCGCGGCTCGACCTCGCCGCCGTCGGCATCGATCTCGGCAGTCCGGCCGAGTTCGCGCTCTTCGCGCTCGCGCTGGCCGTGCTCGTCTATCTCGCGCTCGACCGGCTGGTGCTGTCGCCGTTCGGGCAGACGCTGCGCGCCATCCACCAGAACGAGGAGCGGGCGCGCGCCCTCGGCTGCCCGGTCGACCGCTACAAGCTGGCGGCCTTCGTCGTCGCCGGAGCGGTGGCGGCGCTCGCCGGCACGCTCGCGGCCCAGCGCTCCGCCTTCGTCTCCCCGGAACTCATGACCTGGACGCTGTCGGGCGAAATCCTGATCGTCGTCATCGTCGGCGGCGGGTCCAGCCTGCTCGGCGTCTCGGCCGCCGCCGCCCTGTGGGTCGCGCTGCGCCATCAGCTCTCGACGCTGACGGACCACTGGATGCTGGCGATGGGCGTGATCTTCGTCGTCCTGGTGCTGGTCGCCGGCGACGGGCTCGACGGCGCGCTCCGCAGCCTGTGGCGGCGGCTCGCCGCCCGCCGCGGCGCATGACGGACGCGGCGCCGGCGATCGCGGCTGCGGGGCTGCGCAAGTCCTTCGGCGCGCTCGAGGCGACGCGCGCGGTGTCGCTGGCGGTGCCGCCCGGCGGCCGCCATGCCATCATCGGGCCGAACGGCGCCGGCAAGACGACGCTCTTCAACCTCCTCTCGGGCGCGCTCCGGCCGGACCAGGGCCAGGTCCTCCTCGGCGGCGTCGACGTCACCCGCGAGGGGCCCGACGGCCGCGCCCGGCGCGGGCTGGCGCGGAGCTTCCAGCGCAACAGCCTCTTCGCCGAGATGACCGTGGCGGCGGCGCTGATGACCGCCTCGGCCATCGCCGACGGCGGCTCCGCCGTGTTCTGGCGCCGCTTCGACCGCGACGCCGCGCGGGCCGAGGCCGCCGCCGCCATCGCCGCCCGCGTCGGCCTCGCCGACCGCCTGGAGGAACTCTCCGGCAACCTCGCCTACGGCGCCCAGCGGCAGCTCGAGATCGGGTTGGCGCTGGCGACCCGGCCCGCGGTGCTGCTCCTCGACGAGCCGACGGCCGGCATGAGCCCGGAGGAAACCCGGGCCATGCAGGACCTGCTGGCGGGGCTGCCGCGCGCCATCACCATCCTCGTCATCGAGCACGACATGGATGTCGTCTTCGATCTCGCCGAGCGGGTGACCGTGCTCGACTACGGTGCCGTGCTGCTGGAGGGGACGCCGGCCGAGATCCGGTCCTCGGACCTGGTGCGGCGCCGCTATCTCGGCGAGCGCACCCAGTGACCGGTCCGCTGCTCGCGGTCGAGGGGCTGCACGCGCACTACGGGCCGAGCCACGTCCTCCAGGGGGTCGACCTCGCGGTGCCGGCGGGCGGGGTCGTGGCGCTCCTCGGCCGCAACGGCGCCGGCAAGTCGACGACCCTGAAGGCGATCATGGGCGTGGTGCGGCCGAGCCAAGGCCGCATCGCCTTCGCCGGCCGGCCGATCGCCGGCGAGGCGACCGACCGGGTGGCCCGGCGCGGCATCGCCTGGGTCCCCGAGACGCGGGCGATCTTCCCCTCGCTGTCGGTCGAGGAGCACCTGACGCTCGCCGCCCGCCGCGGCGGCTGGACGCTGGAGCGGGTCTACGACCGCTTTCCGCGCCTCCGGGAACGGCGCCGGGCCGGCGGCGCGACCCTGTCGGGCGGCGAGCAGCAGATGCTGACGATCGCCCGCGCGATGACCACCGGCCCCAGCCTGCTCCTTCTCGACGAGCCGACCGAGGGCCTGGCGCCGCTGGTCGTGGCCGAGATCGAGGACATGCTGCGGGCGCTGAAGGCGGACGGGACGACCCTGCTGCTGGTCGAGCAGAACCTCGCCTTCGCGCTCGCCTTCGCCGACCATGTCGTCCTGCTCGGCAAGGGGCGGGTGCGGTGGACGGGGACGCCGGCGGCGTTCCGCGACGCGGCCGAGGCGCGGACGTGGCTCGCCGTGTGAAGGGCCGCGGCGCCGGCTTCTGGCTGGCGGTCGCGCTGCTCATGGTCGCCGTGCAGGCGGCGGTGCTGCATGCGATGGGACAGCCCGCCGTCTGCGCCTGCGGCCATGTGCGGCTGTGGCAGGGCGACGTCATCGGGCCGGAGAACTCCCAGCAGATCACCGACTGGTACACGCCCTCCCACGTCATCCACGGGTTCCTCCTCTACGCGCTGGCGCAGCTCGTGCTGCGGCGCCGGCCGCTCGCCGCCCGGCTGGCGCTGGCGGTGGCGATCGAGGTCGCCTGGGAACTGATCGAGAACTCGCCGCCGGTCATCGCGCGCTACCGCCAGCAGGCGCTGGCGCAGGGCTATGTCGGCGACAGCATCCTGAACTCGGTCGTCGACACCGTGGCGATGGCGGCCGGGTTCCTCCTCGCCCGCCTCGTTCCGGTGGGGGCCACGGTGGGGCTGGCGATCGCCATGGAGGTGGCGGTCGCCTGGGCGATCCGCGACAACCTCACGCTCAACGTCGTCCAGTTCATCCACCCGATCGAGGCGGTGTCGCGCTGGCAGACGGGCCCGTGAGGCCCGGCGTCACGGCCAGCGCACCTCGGGCGGCAGCGACATCAGGATCGCCTCGACGTTGCCGCCGGTCCGGAGGCCGAACAGCGTGCCGCGGTCGTGGAGCAGGTTGAACTCGACGTAGCGGCCGCGGCGGACCAGCTGGTGGTCGCGCTCGGCCGGCGTCCACGCCTCGTTCATCCGGGTGCGGACGATGGCGGGATAGGTCGCGAGGAAGGTCTCGCCGACATCGCGGGCGAAGGCGAAGTCGCGGTCCCAGTCGCCGGTGTCGAGCTGGTCGAAGAAGATGCCGCCGGCGCCGCGTGGTTCCTGACGGTGCGGCAGGAAGAAGTAGCGGTCGCACCACTCCTTGAAGCGCGGATAGTAGTCGGGGTCGTGCCGGTCGCAGCAGGCGCGCAGCGCCGCATGGAAGCGCTCGGCCGACTGCGGGTCGGGCGCCATCGGCGTCAGGTCGGCGCCGCCGCCGAACCAGGCGAGCCGGGTGCGGATATGCCGGACGTTCATGTGCACCGCCGGGACGCGGGGCGACTGCATGTGGGCGACGAGCGAGATGCCGGAGGCCCAGAAGCGCGGATCCTCGGCCGCGCCCGGGATCTGGCCGCGGAACTCCTCGCTGAACTCGCCATGCACCGTCGAGACGTTGACGCCGACCTTCTCGAAGACGCGGCCGCGCATCACCGCCATGACGCCGCCGCCGCCGCCCGGACGGTCCCAGCCGGTGCGCACGAAGCGACCGGCCGGCCGGTCCGCCAGGGGCCCCGCCGCCGCGTCCTCGATCGCCTCGAAGGCGGCGCAGATGCGATCGCGCAGATCCTCGAAGGCGGCCCGCGCTGCCGTCCGGTGCCGCTCCGCGTCGCGCGCGTCCTCGGTCATGTCATCGTCCCTTCCGGCCCGTCCGGCGCAGGGGGTGGAAACCCGTTCACCTGCCGCAGCGCCTCGCCGAGGACCATGGCGGCAACGACCGCGACGTTCAACGATCGCAGGCCGGGCCGCAGCGGCACTGTGACGCGGGCGTCGGCCGCGGCATGGACGACGGGCGGGACGCCGGCACTCTCGCGCCCGAGCAGCAGCGTGTCGCCGGCGGCGAAGGCGAAGCCGGTATAGGGCGTGGCGGCGTGTCGCGTGAGCAGCACCAGCCGCCCCGGACGGGCGCGGCGGAAGGCAGCCCAGGAGGCGTGGCGATGCACCTCCGCAAGGGCGAGATAGTCCATCCCGGCCCGCCGCAGCCGGGCGTCGCTCCACACGAATCCGAGCGGTTCGACGAGGTCGACCGGGATGCCGAGGCCGGCGCCGAGACGGATGATCGTGCCGACGTTCTGGGGGATGTCGGGCTCGTAGAGGGCGATGCGCATCGGGGGCGGGGCGGGCGCCTGCGGCGGCCCTAAGCCTTTGCAGCGGGCGGGATTTGATTTATAGCCGAGGGCGTTCCGACGCCAGGGAGCGACGCCTTCGGTCGTGCGGCAGCGTGTCGCATCCCTTGGGGCGGTGATCCGTCTAGCTTGCGCCCGCGCGGACGCTGGCGGTCCCGTTCGCACGATTTAAGGTGAGTGTTGATGGCGAATTCCCCTGCTGAAGCCGCCGCTGCCGGCCATGCGCCTCCGACGGGCCATGACGACGGCGGCACCCGGCGCGATTTCCTCTACCTTGCCGCCGGCGCGGTGGGAGCGGTGGGCGTGGCCTCGGCCGTGTGGCCGTTCATCGCCTCGCTGAACCCGTCGGCCGACGTGCTGGCGCTGTCCTCGACCGAGGTCGACCTCGCTCCCGTCAAGGAAGGGCAGGCGATCACGGTCACCTGGCGCGGCAAGCCCGTCTTCGTGCGCCGCCGCACCCCCGAGGAGGTCAAGCAGGCCGAGGGCGTGCCGCTCGGCGACCTGCCCGACCCGCAGGCGGATTCGGCGCGCGTGAAGAAGCCGGAATGGCTGGTGGTGGTCGGCGTCTGCACCCATCTCGGCTGCGTGCCGCTGGGGCAGAAGTCCACCGACCCGAAGGGCGAGTACGGCGGCTGGTTCTGCCCGTGCCACGGCTCGCACTACGACACCTCGGGCCGCATCCGGAAGGGACCGGCGCCGGCGAACCTCCCGGTTCCCGGCTACGAGTTCCTGACCGACAGCAAGATCCGCATCGGGTAAGGGAGACGATCGGTCATGGCCTTCCAGACCCAGAATGCGCTGGTGCGGTGGATCGACCACCGGCTGCCCGTCTTCTCGTACATGCATCACGAGCTGCACGAGTATCCGACGCCGCGCAATCTCAACTACTGGTGGAATTTCGGCTCGCTCGCCCTGGTCGTGCTGGTCATCATGATCGCCACCGGCCTGTTCCTGGCGATGCAGTACACGCCGAGCACGCTCCATGCCTTCGACAGCGTCGAGCGGATCATGCGGGACGTCAACTACGGTTGGCTGATCCGCTACATCCACATGAACGGCGCGTCGTTCTTCTTCATCGTCGTCTACATCCACATCTTCCGCGGCCTCTACTACGGATCCTACAAGCAGCCGCGCGAACTGCTGTGGATCCTGGGCGTCGTCATCCTGCTGCTGATGATGGCGACGGCCTTCCTCGGCTACGTCCTGCCGTGGGGCCAGATGAGCTTCTGGGGCGCCACCGTCATCACCAACCTGTTCTCGGCCATCCCGCTGGTCGGCGAGGGCATCGTGACCTGGCTGTGGGGCGGCTTCTCGGTCGACAACCCGACGCTGAACCGCTTCTTCGCGCTGCACTTCCTGCTGCCCTTCGTCATCGTCGGCGTCGTCGGGCTGCACGTCGTGGCGCTGCACCAGCACGGCTCGAACAACCCGCTCGGCATCGAGCAGAAGGGCCCGCAGGACGTGATCCCCTTCCATCCGTACTACACGGTGAAGGACCTGCTGGGCGTCGGCGTGTTCCTGCTCCTCTTCTCGGCCTTCGTCTTCTTCGCGCCGAACTTCCTCGGCCATCCGGACAACTACATCCCGGCCAACCCGATGGTGACGCCGGCGCACATCGTCCCCGAATGGTACTTCCTGCCGTTCTACGCGATCCTGCGCGCGGTTCCGGACAAGCTGGGCGGCGTGCTGCTGATGTTCGGCGCGGTGGCGGTGCTGTTCATCGTCCCCTGGCTCGACACCTCGCGGGTGCGCTCGGCGAAGTTCCGGCCGATCTACCGCCAGTTCTTCTGGCTGCTGCTGATCGACTGCATCGTCCTCGGCTGGGTCGGCGGCAACCCGCCGGAGGGCGCCTTCATCGTCATCGGACGGATCGCCACCGCCTACTACTTCCTCCACTTCCTCGTGATCCTGCCGTTGCTCGGCAAGCTCGAGCGGCCGCTGCCGCTGCCCACGAGCATCGCCCAGCCGGTCATGGCAGGCGGCCTCGCCGGGGCCGGAGCCGCTCCGATGGAGAAGCGCTGATGCGTACCTTCCTCCTTGCCGCCGCCCTGGCCACGGGCCTCGCCGCGCCGGCGCTGGCCGCGGGCGAAACGCCCAAGCCGCCGGCACAGGACTGGTCCTTCGGCGGCCTCTTCGGGACCTTCGACCGGGCGGCCGCCCAGCGCGGCTTCCAGGTCTACAAGGAGGTCTGCGCGGCCTGCCACGGCGTCTACCAGCTCTCCTACCGCAACCTCGCGGCCCTCGGCTTCAACGAGGAGGAGGTCAAGGCGATCGCCGCGCAGGCGACCGTCCGCGACGGCCCCAACGACGACGGCGAGATGTTCGAGCGGCCGGGCCGTCCGTCGGACAAGTTCGTCCGTCCCTTCGCCAACGAGAAGGCGGCCCGAGCGGCCAACAACGGCGCCTATCCGCCGGACCTGTCGCTGATGACCAAGGCGCGGCCGGACGGGGCCAACTACCTCCACGGCCTGCTGACCGGCTACGCGACGCCGCCGGCCGGGATGACCATGGGCGACGGGATGAACTACAACAAGTACTTCCCGGGCCATCAGATCGCGATGGCGCCGCCGCTCAACGAGAACGGCGTGACCTATTCCGACGGCACGCCCGCCAGCGTCGACCAGATGGCGAAGGACGTGACGACCTTCCTCGCCTGGGCGGCCGAACCGGAACTCGAGGAGCGCAAGCGGACCGGGATCAAGGTCATCCTGTTCCTGCTGGTGCTGACCGGCCTGCTCTACGCCGCCAAGCGGAAGATCTGGGCGGCGATCCACTGACGGACCGCTGCCCCGCGCCGCCGACGGGCCGCCATCGGACGATGGCGGCCCGTTGCCGTTCGGGGGCCGGTTGCGGGCGCGGCCGATGATCGACATCGGCTATTTCCATCTCGGCGTCGCCATCCTGTCCGAGATCGTCGCCACCTCGGCGCTCAAGTCCTCCGACGGATTTTCCCGCCTCGTCCCGGCCGCGATCGCCGTCGCCGGCTATTCGGTCAGCTTCTACTTCCTGTCGCTGGCGCTCCGGTCGATCCCGCTCGGCATCGCCTATGCCCTGTGGTCGGGCATCGGCATCGTGCTGCTCGCCGCCATCGGCTGGATCTGGTACCGGCAGAGCCTGGACGCGCCGGCGATCCTCGGCCTCGGGCTCATCCTCGCCGGCATCCTCGTCATCAAGCTCTTCTCGCGCGCGGTCGGGCGCTAGTATCGCCGGCGACAACCGGAGCAAGGGGCGATCCGCATGGCTGGGCCGGGCAATCCCGTCGTCGTCGGCATTCTCGGCGGCAGCGGGCTCTACCGCATCGAGGGCATGGAGCACGGGACCTGGCGGCACGTCGCCAGCCCCTGGGGCACGCCCTCGGACGACATCCTGTTCGGCACCATCGACGGGGTCGAGGCACGCTTCCTGCCGCGGCACGGGCGCGGCCACCGCATCCCGCCGTCCGAGATCGACTTCCGCGCCAACATCGACGCGCTGAAGCGCGCCGGCGCCACCATCGTGCTGTCGCTCAGCGCCGTCGGCTCGCTGCGCGAGCATCTGCCGCCCGGCACCTTCGTGCTGGTCGACCAGTTCGTCGACCGCACCTTCGCGCGCGCCAAGAGCTTCTTCGGCACCGGCTGCGTCGGCCATGTCTCGGTGGCGCGCCCGGTCTGCCGCCATGTCGGCGACCATGTGATGGCGGCGGCGGCCGACGTCGGCCTCGCCATGGTGCGCGGCGGCACCTACCTCGCGATGGAGGGGCCGCAATTCTCGACCTACGCCGAATCGGAGCTCTACCGGACCTGGAACTGCGACGTCATCGGCATGACCAACATGCCGGAGGCGAAGCTGATCCGCGAGGCGGAGATGTGCTACGCCAGCATCGCCATGGTCACCGACTACGACTGCTGGCATCCCGGCGAGGCCGACGTCACGGTCGACCAGATCGTGGCCGTGCTCCACCGCAACGCCGACCTCGCCCGGCATCTCGTGCGGGCCGCCGTGCCGCGGCTGGCCGCCCACGCCGGACCCTGTCCGCAGGGCTGCCACACGGCCCTCGACCACGCCCTCATCACCGCCCCCGACGCCCGCGACCCGGTGCTGCTGGCGCGGCTGGAAGCGGTCGCCGGCCGGGTGCTGGCGCCGGACGAATGAGGCGCGGGAGGGCCGGATGAAGGTCGGCGACCGGCACTGGCGCCCGATCTGGCGGGAGGCCGACGGCGGCGCGGTCGGCATCATCGACCAGACGCGGTTGCCGCACCGCTTCGAGACGGCACGGCTCGCGACCGTGGCCGAAGCGGCGCACGCCATCCGTGCCATGCGGGTGCGCGGCGCGCCGCTGATCGGCGCGACCGCGGCCTACGGGGTGGCGCTCGCCATGGCCGAGGACGCCGGCGATGCCGGGCTGGCGCGGGCGCTCGATGGGCTCGGCGCCACCCGTCCGACGGCCGTCAACCTGCGCTGGGCGCTGGCGCGGATGGCGCGCCGCCTGCGGCCGCTCGCGCCCGCGGACCGGGCGGAGGCCGCCTGGGCCGAGGCCGCCGCGATCGTCGAGGAGGACGTGGCGCTCAACGCCGCGATCGGTCGCCACGGGCTGGCGCGCCTGCGCCAGGTCGCCGCCGCCCGCCCCGGCCGGCCGCTGCGCATCCTGACCCACTGCAACGCCGGCTGGCTCGCCACCTGCGACTGGGGCACGGCGCTGGCGCCGATCTACATGGCCCACGATGCCGGCCTCGACCTGCATGTCTGGGTCGACGAGACCAGGCCGCGCAACCAGGGCGCGGCCCTGACCGCCTGGGAACTGCTGCAGCACGGCGTGCCGCACGCCGTCATTGCCGACAATGCCGGCGGCCACCTGATGCAGCGCGGGCTGGTCGATCTCTGCATCGTCGGCGCCGACCGGGTGACGGCGGCGGGCGACGTCGCCAACAAGATCGGCACCTACCTGAAGGCGCTCGCCGCCCGCGACCAGGGCGTGCCCTTCCTCGTCGCGGTGCCGTCGCCGACCATCGACTGGACCATCGCCGACGGCCTCGCCCAGATCCCGATCGAGGAGCGCGACGCATCCGAGGTGACGACGGTTCAGGGCCGTGCCGCCGACGGTGGGGTGGTCGCGGTCCAGGTGACGCCGGACGGCTCGCCGGCCGCCAATCCGGCCTTCGACGTCACGCCGGCGCGCCTCGTCGACGGCCTCGTCACCGAGCGCGGGATCTGCCCCGCCAGCAGGTCGGGCCTGGCCGCCCTGTTCCCCGACCGCGCCTGACCTGTGGCGGCGACGACACGGCGGTGTCCGTCATATTCAATAGTTACTGGAGTCGAAACAAGCGACTTGCCATTGGGCGATTCTCCCGGCACTTTGCGGGCCGTCGCACCCCTGGGCAGGGTGCGGCGGCCGGGGGTGACCTCGGGATGGCATTACGGGGGGGCGGTATACGGGAAGGGTAGCCGCCGATGGCCATTTTCAGTTGGGATGGCGCCAGCAATCTCGATCTCAAGATCCTGGGGCAGTCGTTCGATTTCCGGAGCGACGTCCTGCAGATCTCCGATCCCTCGTTGCAGGCGCAGCAATTCGATGTCGTCGAGGTCGGGACCGACCTCGCCATCGTCAAAGTCCGGGACGAGGACGGGAACGCGCTTCCGGCGTCGGAAGTGACCTACGCCTACATCCCGAACATGCTGATCCGCCAGATCGGCGGCACCACGACCTCGCCGACCACGTCGAACATCGTGCTGTCGAACGGCGGCCAGCTCTGGGTCGGCGACCGGCTGACCGACACGATCCTCGACGACGCCGGCAACGACGTCACCGACCTGTCGACGCAGCTCCAGTCGGTGCAGGTCTACGGCCTGGGCGGCGCCGACACGATCTCGACCGGCGACGGCGACGACCGCGTCTACGGCAACACCGGTGCCGACCTGATCCGCGCCGGCAAGGGCGACGATTCGGTCTATGGCGGCCAGGAGAACGACACGATCGACGGCGGCGACGGCAACGACCAGATCGCCGGCGACCTCGGCAACGACAGCCTGCTGGGCGGCGCCGGGAACGACATCATCTATGGCGGCCAGGGCAACGACGTGATCGATCCCGCCACCGGCAACGACACGGTCTTCGCCGGCCAGGGGAACGACACGGTGGCGCTGGGCAACAGCGATACCGGCGACAAGCTCGTCTACATGGACAAGGGTCAGGATTCGGTGTCGATCATCTCGACCACCGGCGACCACATCGTCTATCTGGGCGAGAACAACGACATCGCGACGCTGAGC
This sequence comes from Allostella sp., assembly GCF_041913585.1. Taxonomy (NCBI): domain Bacteria; kingdom Pseudomonadati; phylum Pseudomonadota; class Alphaproteobacteria; order Rhodospirillales; family Allostellaceae; genus Allostella; species Allostella sp. The sequence goes on along the minus strand of NZ_JAYSFE010000071.1, from coordinate 934 downwards.
GCGAACGCCGGCGACATCCAGGTCTTCGGCGACGGCGGCAACGACACCATCGTCGCGCAGAACTTCGGCGCCGACACGCTCGACGGCGGCGAGGACGACGACTACCTGGAGATCCAGAACGGGTCGGTCGGCAACAAGACGCTGATCGGCGGGTTCGGGTCGGACGAAATCCAGATCGGCGACACCTCGGGCGATGCCGCCTCGCAGATCCTGCCGAACACCCAGGTCGCGGTGGATGCCGGAGAGGGCAACGACACGGTCTCCTACGACCGCGGCCTCTTCATCACCGACCAGAACAACGGCGGGACCGGCAGCGACCAGATCAGCTTCGACGGCCAGACGATCCTGACGCTGCGTGACCTCTCGATCCAGAATTTCGAGACGGTCCGTTTCAGCGACTACAGCGACGACGTCACCTTCGCCGACGGCAACGTCGCCGCCGGTGCCAAGCTGGTCGTCGATGCCGGCTACGGCGAGGACTACATCGACGGCAGCCGGGAGACGGACGGCACCTTCCACATGATGGGCGGGTACGGCTACGACACGCTGATCGGCGGTGCCGGGGCCGACACGCTGGAAGGGGGCTATGGCGAGGACCTGCTGGCGGGCGGGGCCGGCGCCGACCAGTTCCGCTACCTCGAGGGCTGGAACAGCGGCGCCCTCGGCGACGTCATCCAGGACTTCGCGGGCAACGTCGACAAGCTGGTCTTCAACGGCAACGCCTTCTCCGACGTCTCCGCCATCGACGGGTACAAGGGCACGGCCGGCGACGCCGCGACCGCCAACGACAACCTGCTGATCGCCACCGGCGACGGCTATGCGTCGATCGGCGCCTTCGACACCTTCCTCTCGGTGGGTGCGGCGGACACCGACAAGCCTGGCTTCTACATCTTCTTCAACACCGAGACGAACCGCGGCGAGATCTGGTTCGACA